>DDXK01000083.1:15719-19312 GCA_002347185.1 Desulfobulbaceae bacterium UBA2262
CAAGATGCCGGGCGACATGTGGCAAAAATTCGCCAACCTGCGCCTGCTCTTCTTCTTCCTCTGGACGCACCCGGGCAAGAAGCTTCTTTTCATGGGGGGAGAGTTCGGCCAGATCTCGGAATGGTACTGCAAGGTGAGCCTGGACTGGCATCTCACCGAGCAGGAAACCCTCCACCGCCAGCTGCAGGATTTCGTCAAGGTCCTCAACAGAACCTACCGGGACAATCCCAGCCTCTGGGAGATCGATTTTTCCTACGATGGCTTCCGCTGGATGGATTTCAAGGATGTGGACAACAGCATCATCGCCTTCTGCCGGTTCGGCAAGAACTACCGGGACTTTGTCGTCTGCCTGCTCAACTTCACCCCGCAGGTTCTGCACAACTACAAGCTGGGCGTGCCCATGGCCGGCACCTACCAGGAGATACTCTGCACCGACCTGAGCAGCTTCGGCGGCAGCGGCGTGCACAACCCGGACCGTCGAGAATCGATCCCCGAGCCTTTCGGCGATGCGCCCCATCACATCCACGTCACCGTCCCGCCCCTGGCCGGGGTGCTTTTCAAGCTGGCCTAGGCAAAAGGAGCCCCATGGCGGACACCGAAAGCCCCGTAAACAGGGAGAAGATAAAAAAGGCCCTCTGCTGGCTGAGCGAGACCCTGCTCGCCCAGCCGGACAGGCAACGGGCTGCGGCGCTCAAGGAAGCGGAGCTGCGCTTCGATCTCTCCCCGGCCGAGTGCGCCTTTCTTGACAAGAACTTCGGCGGCGATACCCCTGCCGCTCCCTGCTGAAACCCATCATCGCCCCCCCTCGAACCACTGCCGGTAAGCGGAGAGCAGCCCAGGCCAGGAGAAGGGCTCGGTGAGCTCCCTGGCCTCCTGGCCAGCCAGACGGCCCTGCCCCAGGGCCAGCCTGAGCCGCCCGGCAAAGTCCCGATCACGATAGCGATGGCAGGCCGGGAAGAGCTCCCGGTAGGCAAGGCGGTCCGGCACCAGCGGCCGGCAACCGGCGCGGACCGCCTCCAGCATGGCAAGGCCGAAGAATTCGTGCCGGGCCGTGGAAACCGCCACCGTCCCCCGTCGCAGCCACCGGCAGTATTCCCCCCTCTCCTGCGTGTAGCCCCAATGCAGAATATGGCCTTGCAGCCTCGCTTTGGCCTCGGCAAAGATCGGCGGCGTGCTGCGGAAGGCCTCCCCGAGGACCACCAGGGAAAAGGCGCCCCCCTCCTCGGACAGCTCCATGAGGGTACGGAAAAAAAGCTCGGGGTTCTTGTCGTGCTCCCAGCGATGGTTCCAGAGGATGACCGGCGCTCCCCCGCTCTCCGGAAGCGCCGTGGCGTCCAGTTCGGCAAAATCGAGGCCAGGCGGCAGGATTGCGGCCCTGGCGCGGAGCTCCTCCACAGAAGCGGCCAGGGGCATGTCCGGACTTTTCCGCAGCAGCTCCCTGGCCCCCTCCAGGAAGGAATCGCGGTTGTACTGCGAGTTGAAGGCGAGCCGGTCCGCGGCCAGGGCCGAGGTGAGGTTGGTGAGGCCGAAGTGCGCGTCGCGCGCGTCCTCCATCCGCACCGGATAGGCGAACTGATTCTCATGGAAATAAAGCTGGATGGGCAGCTCGCGAAAGCGCCCGGGCAGGAGGCCCTTCAGGGCGGCGACATCGAGCAGCGAGGAGCAGAGGAGGCAGTCGAAGCCCTCCCCAGCCGCAACCTCATGTAACTGCAGGGCGAAATAAGGGGCGGCCAGGCGCATCCGCCATTTCCAGCTGTGCGCCGGCAGGGTGAGCAGGGTAAAGCGGTAGGGCAGCTGCGCGGCAAGCCCGGACAAAAAAGCCTTATGCGAGCCGCCGTAGTAGGGTTCCAGGACAAGAACGCGCATCTTTGCAGTCCAGAGAGTCCCGGCTCAGGCAAACTTCTTTTTCAGATACTGGTAGGCCTCGTTCAACTCCTTCATCTTCTCCTCGGCGACGCTCTTGAACTCATCGCCCAGGTGCCCGACCTTGTCGGGATGGTACTTCATGCTCAGCTTCCGGTAGGCGCTCCTGATCTGCTCGAAGGTGGCGCCGGGGGCCAGGCCAAGAATCTCGTAGTAGCGGGCCTCATCGCTGCGCTGCTGAAAACCGCCGCGCGCGCCCACGTACTTGCTGCGGATGGAAAGATGATCGTAGGGGGCGATTTCGAGAAAATCGGCGATGGTCTGCACCATGGCCAGTTCCTGGGGACTCACCTGCGCATTGCTGAACAGCACCTGATAGATCAGCTCAAGGAGGATCAGCCGCGGCTCGTAGGCAAAACGGCCGCGGAATTCGGCGAGCAGGGAATCGAGGCTGGCCTGGGAGGCGGAGGCCTCCTTGATCAGCTCGCGCAGCCAGTAAAGCTGGCTCTGACCGTAGCGGAGATGCACCCGGAAAAAGTTTTCGATGGCGGCAAGCTCTTCCCTGGTCACGGTGCCGTCGACCTGGGCGATTTTGACGAGGATGTGCACCAGGAGAAAGACGAAGAGGTTGTGGCTCTCGGTCTGCGACTGCTCGTAGCGGCTCACCTGTCGGCGGACAAAGTAGGAGAGCCCCCAGAAGCCTGCGATGACGAGGAAGAGCAGAAAAAGGCCGGCAAAGAAGAGCACCCCCAGAAAATTGAGGAGCGCCGGCGCGCCGCCCAGGGCGAGGAGAATCAGGGCGAGGACAAACAAAAAACCGCCACAGCCGGGCGGTTGGTGCTGGCGATAGATGAGCATCTCGTGGTCTCTTGCTTACCCCTCCTGCCGCAACGCGAAGGCGAAGGCTCAGGCCTCCGGTTCGGCAAAGAGGGCGTTGACGAATTCCCGGGGGTCGAAGTCCCGCAGATCCTCCATCTGCTCACCGATGCCGATGAAGCGGATGGGGATATTGAACTCGTGGCAGATGTTGACGACGATGCCGCCCTTGGCGGTGCCGTCGAGCTTGGTGAGGGTAAGGCCCGTCACCTCCACGGCCTCGTTGAAAAGGCGGGCCTGGGAAATGCCGTTCTGGCCGGTGGTGGCGTCGATGACCAGCATCACCTCGTGGGGGGCGCCGGGTATCTTCTTGTCCATGACCCGCTTGATCTTTTTCAGCTCTTCCATGAGATTGACCTTGGTATGCAGGCGGCCGGCCGTGTCGACGATGATCACGTCGAAATTTCTCGGCCGGGCATACTCCAGGGCGTCGTAAACCACGGAAGAGGGGTCGGCGCCCGCCTGCTGGGCGACCACCTCCACGCCGATGCGCTGGCCCCAGATCTGCAGCTGTTCGCTGGCCGCGGCCCGGAAGGTGTCGGCAGCCACCAGCAGCACCTTCTGGCCGGAACTCTTGAACTTGTGGGCCAGCTTGCCGATGGTGGTGGTCTTGCCCACGCCGTTGACGCCAAGCACCATGATCACGAAAGGGCCCTCGGCGGGCAGCACCAGTTCGGCGGGCCTGTCGGAGCTGAGCAGATAGGAGAGGATCGTTTCCCGGAGGGAATTTTTCAGGGCAATGGGGTCGCTCAATTCCTTGCGCCGCACCTGCTCCCTGGCCTGCTTGAGCAGGTCCTGGGCGGTGGACGCCCCGAGGTCGGCGGTGATGAGGATCTCCTCCAGGTCGTCGAGGA
>DDXK01000074.1 GCA_002347185.1 Desulfobulbaceae bacterium UBA2262
GGCACCGGCAACATGAAGTTCGCCTTGAACGGAGCCCTGACCATCGGCACCCTGGATGGGGCCAATATCGAGATCCTGGAAGAAGTGGGGGCGGAAAATATCTTCATTTTCGGGATGACCGCGGAAGAGGTCGAGGAGGCGCGTCGCGGCCGGGTCCGGACCGGGGCCGATGTCCATCGCGACAACCCGGAGGTGGGGCGGACGGTGGATTCCATCAGGAACGGCCATTTCAGCAAGGGCGACACCGCCATTTTTTCCCCCCTGGTCGAGGCCCTGCTCTCCCCGGAAGACCCCTATCTCCAGCTGCTCGACCTGGAGGAGTACCTGCGCTGTCAGCAGAAGGTGAGCGAGCTCTATCGTGACCAGGAGCGCTGGACGAAGATGAGCATTCTCAACGTGGCCAGGATGGGCAAGTTTTCGAGCGACCGCACGATCAAGGAATATGCCCGGGACATCTGGGGCATAAAGGTCGATTGAGGTTTTCGGATCGGCTGGGGTTTTTCTTTTTTCTCCTCCCGCCATTTCGTGTAGAATGCCAGCATTTTGCCGACCGCGTCGCGCGCCGGCAGCTTTCCGAGACAAACCAATGAGGGAGGTCGTGCCATGAAGGTTGTTGCCTTTAACGGAAGCGCCCGCAAGGGCGGCAATACCGCAAAACTGCTCAGCACCGCGCTGGAGGAGCTTTCCGCCCAGGGGGTGGAGACGGAGCTGGTGGAGCTGGCGGGCCAGGCTCCCGCCGGCTGCATTGCCTGCTATAAGTGTTTCAAGGAGAAGAACAGCCGCTGCGCCGTGGAAAAGGACAGTATCAATGACTGGCTGCAGAAGATGATCGAGGCGGACGGCATTCTTCTCGGCTCTCCCACCTACTTTGCCGATGTCTCCGCGGGAATGAAGGCCCTGATCGAGCGTTGCGGCATGGTCTCCCGCGCCAACGGCGACCTGTTCAAGCGCAAGCTGGGCGCGGGCGTGGTGGCCGCGCGCCGAGCCGGCGCCTATCAGGTTTTCAATTCCCTGAACGCTTTCTTTCTGATCGGCCAGATGATTGTGGTCGGGTCCTCTTACTGGAATATCGGCATGGGCCGCGAGCCGGGCGAGGTGGCCGGCGACGAGGAAGGCATGAAAACCATGCGCGATCTTGGTCGGAACATGGCCTGGCTGTTGCACAGAATCAAGGGGGAGTGAGGGGGCGGCGTTTCAGCAGAGGAAGTTCCATGACTGCAGTTCACGCTGGAGGAGATGGCTGTCGTAGCGCCTGAGCAGGGCGAGGGTCTCCAGCAGAGCTCCCTTGGAGAAGCGCAGCCGCTCCAGCTTGTCCTGGGCAAGATCCTGGGCCTTGCGCAGAAGCTGGACGGTTTGCATGGAAATGGGCAGGGAGTTTGCGGAAAAGGCAGGCTCGCAGCTGTTGCAGACCAGGCCGTTGCGCAGCGGGCTGAAGCGGTAGGGTGCCTTTTGCGCGGAAAGCATTCCGCAGTCGAGGCAACCATCGAAAGAGGGGCGGTAGCCCAGGATTTCCAGCAGCTTGATGTGGAAAAAGGCAATAGTGCGCCGGCCCTCGCCGCCCGAGGCCAGGCCGGAGAGCGCCCAGGTCAGCAGGTCGAAGAGCTCCGCATCGCTGTCGTGTTCGCGGGTCCAGTGGAGGACGAGTTCACAGAGCAGGGTGGCGGCGAGATACTGGGGATATTCCTGACGGAGGGCGGGATAGGGGGCCAGCAGCTCGGCCTCGTCCAGCCGCATCAGCGAGCTGCTCCGACTGGTGGCGAGCTGGACGTTCAGCAGGGAAAAGGGTTCGAGCTTGTTGACGAAGCGTTTTTTGCTGCGCTTGGCGCCCTTGGCGATGCTGGCGAGCTTGCCGAGGCCTCTGGTGTAGAGGGTGACAATCTTGTCTGATTCGCCATGGTCCCTGACCTGCAGCACCACGGCCAGATTCTGGCCCGGCGGCAGGGGCTGATGGAAAAGGCCGTGCACGTTCAGGGGAGCGAAAGCCGTGCGGTCTGGCCAGGTTTGCCCATGGGCGGCAGGGCTTTCTTGTTCAGGGTCAGGGCGATGCCCCCGGCGTTCCCCACGAAAAGGTCGATTTTTTGCTTGGCCTGCCAGACCGGATGATCGCCGGGGTGGTAGGTGTAGGAGCGCGCCTTTTCATCGTCGATCCGGATCTTGATCCAGGTGGTCAGGGTAAAATCGGCCTCCAGGACATAGGCGGCGTCCCTGGCCGGCTCGACCGCCTGCGTCGTCGCCTTCACCGGCGTCTCGCTTGCATTCGCCGCAGCAACCGGAGCCTTTTCCGGATCCGCCTCCGCCTGCTGCAGCCGTTTCTTCTCGGCCAGCGGAGCAATCACCTTTGTTCCCGGTGGCGTTAGGCTGTCGTCCGACTCCTGCGCCGCAAGCTCCTCTTCCGTCGGTGCCGAGCCTGCCGCCTCCCCGGCCGGGGGGGCAGTGGGGGGCGGTTCCGCCGTTCCCTCCTCAACCTGGGGCGGCACAGTTCCTGCGGGCAGGCCTTCTTCCGGGAGAGGAGTTTCCGTCGCCGCAGGCGGCTCGCCCGTTTCGGAGGGAGGAGGTGTTGGAACCTGCTCCGCGGCAGGGGGGGAAGGCAGGGGGGGCTCGCTGGCTGAAGGCTGCTGATCCGTTTGGCTGCCCAAGGGCTGGGATTGCTCGGTGGGCGTCTGGTTTGTGGTGAAGACCCAGTAGCCCGCCAGTAAAAGGCAGGCGGCGACCAGGAGATAGGCAAGGATTTTGCCGAAGGAAAAAGAGGGCTGTTCGGCCAGGCTCTCCGAGGACAGGACCTCCTGAACATTGATTTTTTCTTCGGCCACCGGCTCCCCGGAGAGTTGGCGAAGATGGCGGGCCAGTGCCTCATTGGCATCGAGTCCGAGATGCTGGGCGTAAATCTTGATGAAGCCCCTGGTGAAAACCTCGGCCGGCAAGGCCTTTTTGTTGTTCTCCTCGATGGCCTGCAGGGTGGAAGCGTGAATTCTGGTATCCTTGGCAACCTGCTCAAGGGTTTTGCCCAGGCGGAGGCGATGCCTTTTCAGATAGCCCCCCAGGGTTTCTCCGGACGGGGGGAGGTTTTCCTCCTGGTCAGGGCTGTTTTCCGTCTGTGTGGCATGCTGGGTCATATCGCCGTTCCCTCTCGCTAGATGGTTTGCCGATCCGAGGCAATCAGAGCATTTTTTTTATGTATGCTTCGTCCCGGAGTTCCTTCACCCATTTTTTGAACTGGTTGTTGAGGTCTTCCTCGTAGAGGCGTTTGCGGATTTCCTCCTTCACCGATTCGTAGGAGCCCTGCAGGCTCGCATCCCCACGATCGGAAAGCAGCTTGAAAAACTGGTAGCCGGCGGGCGTTTCTTCTATGGGGCTGATCTGGCCAGGCTGCAGGGCGAGGATGCTCCGCTGCATGGCGGCGTTCATCTCGTCCCTGGCGAAGACGCCGATATCGCCTCCATCAACGGCGGAAGGCAGATCAGAATGCTGGCGGGCCAGGGTACGAAAATCCTGCCCGGCAATGGCCTGCTCCCGCACCGTCTCGGCGCGCTGCCTGGCTCCGGCCTTTGCCTCCGGGCTGTCGTCCTGCCAGGAAAAGCCCATCTGCAGAATGTGGTAGGATTCTTCCCTGGTTTTTTCCGCGTATTGCCTTTCGTAGTATTCCTTCATCCGCTCCTCGCTCACCACGACCCTGGAGCGAATTTCGTATTCCACCAGCCGTTCCTGCAGCATCTGGCTTCTGATGTGTTCCCGGTATTGCTTTTCCGTGGTCTCCATCAGCGCGAGCTGCGCAAGGAATTTTTCACGGGGGACGTTGTTTCTGGTGATAATCCGTTCCACCGCCGCGTCCACCTCCCCGTCGCTCACCGAGAGGCCGATCTTTCTGGCGCGCTGCTCGACGATGAGCTTGTCGATGAGGTTGCCAAGCATCTCTTCCCTGGCCTGGAGCAGTGCCCTCTCCACCTGCTCGGGCGGAGCCTGCCGGGTAATCTGCCGGAAGAGGGCCGCGCCTTCCCGGTTCAGGTCGGAAAAGGTTATGACGTCATCGTTGACTATGGCCACGATGCGGTCGACGAGTTCCGCTTCGGCAAAGGAAGGGGTGAGCAGGGTGAAGAAAAAGCAGGGAATCAGAATGAGGCAGGAAAGGAGCTTGATGATCTTGTTCATAATCCTCTGATATTATTCATTTTTTCGTTTCGCATGCAGTGTGGTTCATATTTTTACCACAGTCCCGGTCAATTGTCATCTCCCATGAGGGCGAGCAGGGTTTTTTGCGCATCGCGGAGGGTTTGCGACGGTTCGCTCTGGGGTTCGGTCCGGACAATCAGCCGTGCCTCCGGCGTGAACCGCACCCTGTCGCCCTGGCTTTCGATGAATTTGAGGATTTTTTCCGGTCTGACCGGGGTGTTGTCGTGGAAGGTGAAGACAAGATTGGCCGGTCCCTGTTCCAGGCGGGTGATCCACATCCTGCGCAGGATGGTCTTCAGGGCCATGACTTCGAAGAGATTGACCGTTTCCGGGGGCATCTCTCCATAGCGGTCGGCGAATTCGTCCCTGAGATCGAGAAGCTCCTCCTCGCTCTCCGCCGAGGTGAGGCGGCGGTAGGCGATATAGCGCTGTTCCGTGGCCGGGATGTAGCGGTCCGGCAGGAAGGCGGAGATGCGCAGGTTGATCTCCGGCTCCACCTGCCCGGCGGCCGGCGTTTCGGCGGAGCCCCGTTGCTTGAGGTCCATGACGGTCTGCTGCAGCAGTTCAAGGTAAAGGTCGTAGCCCACCGCCGCGATGTTACCGCTCTGGGAGATGCCGAGGATATTGCCGCCGCCGCGGATCTGCAGGTCGCTCATGGCCAGCTTGAAGCCGCCGCCCAGTTCGTTGTAGTCCATGAGGGCTCGCAGCCGTTGCTGGGCGTCCTTGGAGAGGCCGTCCAGGGAGGGAACCAGCAGGTAAGCGTAGGCCTGCTCCCGGCCCCGGCCGACCCGGCCCCGGAGCTGATAGATTTCCGCCAGCCCCAGCCGGTCGGCACGGGTGATGACGATGGTGTTGGCATTGGGAATGTCGAGACCAGACTCGATGATGGTGGTGCAGATGAGGACATCGACCTCCCGGTTCACGAATTTGACCATGATCTCTTCCAGGGCCTTGCCCGGCATCTGGCCATGCGCCACGGCAAGGCGCGCCTCCGGCACCAGGGTCTGGATCTTGCCCGCCATCTCGTGGATGGAGTGGACCCGGTTGTGCACCAGGAATACCTGGCCTCCCCGCTGCAGCTCCCTGACCACTGCCTCCTTGATGACCAGATCGTCGTCCCGGGCCACGAAAGTCTTCACCGGCCGCCGGTATTCGGGCGGCGAGCTGATCACCGAGAGATCGCGGATGCCGAGCAGGGAGAGCTGCATGGTCCTGGGAATGGGGGTGGCGGTGAGGGTGAGGACGTCGACCCGGGTTTTGAGTTTTTTCAGCTTTTCCTTGTGGGAAACCCCGAAGCGGTGTTCCTCGTCGATGATGAGCAGGCCCAGCCGCTTGAAGATCACATCCTGGGAAAGCAGGCGGTGGGTGCCGATGACGATGTCAACCCTGCCGGCGGCAAGATCCTCGACGAGCCGGCGCTGCTCGGCCGCGGAGCGGAAGCGGGTCAGGCTTTCGATGCGGACGGCGAAGCCCTGGAGACGCTCGCGGAAGGTGGCGGCGTGCTGCTCGGCCAGCACTGTGGTGGGGACCAGGATGGCAACCTGGAAGCCGTCGCCCACCACCTTGAAGGCGGCGCGCACCGCGACCTCGGTCTTGCCGTAGCCCACGTCGCCGCAGACCAACCGGTCCATCGGGCGGGAGTGCTGCATGTCGGTCAGCACATCCTGGATTGCGGAAAGTTGATCCGGGGTCTCCTCCCAGGGGAAGGTGNNGCCCACGTCGCCGCAGACCAGGCGATCCATGGGGCGGGGCGTGGTGAGATCGTCAAGCACCTCGTTGATCGCCTTGAGCTGGCCCGGGGTTTCGTCGTAGGGGAAGGATTCCTCCAATTCGTGGTACATCTCGTCCGGTGGCTGAAAGGCATGGCCCTCGGCCAGGGAGCGGCGGGCGTAGAGGTTGAGCAGATCCTGGGCGACCTTCCACACCTCTTCCTTGACCTTTTCCCGCCTGGTCTGCCAGGCCTTGCCGCCCAGCTTGTCCAGCTTGGGTTCGGTTTCGGTGAGCCCCTTGTACTTGCTGATGACCTTGAGCTGGTCCACCGGCACGTAAAGCCTGTCCCCGTCCCGGTAAGTGAGCAGGATGAAATCGTTGGCCAGGCCGTTGATCACCAGATTGCTGATACCTTCATAGATGCCGAGGCCGTGGGTTGCATGGACCACGATATCGCCGGGGTTGAGTTCCTCGAAATTGAGCGCGGGGCGGCTGCGGAGATTTTTTGTCTTTTTGCCTCCCAGGCGCATTTCGCCGAAAAGTTCGCTCTCCGAGAGCCAGTGCAGCCTTTCCTCGGGCAGATCGAAGCCGGCGCTCAGCGGTGAATCATGGAGCAGCAGGGTTCCCGGCGGCCAGGGTTCGGCGGAGGCGGGTGTCGCAGCCTGGGCGAGAGGCAGGTCATACTGACTGAGCAGCTCGGCCAGGTGCCGGGCATGGCGGGCGCCTCGGCAGGCGAAGGCAACCCGCTCGCCGGCCCCGAGCCACTCCCCGATCTGGCGCGCCAGTTCCGGCAGCACCCCCTGTTTTTTTCTGGTGAGGGCAAGCCGCTGCTTGAGCAGGGAGTGGGGGGGGGTGGAGAGCTCGAGCCGTTCGCCCTCTTCGCATTCGGAATGGCTGAAATCATAGAAACGGCATTGCTGCAGGGAGGCGAGCTTTTCCCGGAGCTCGGCGGCGGGTAGGAAAACCTGGGCCGGAGGGAGGGCCGGGGTGCCGGTCGCCATGGCCTCCTGATGATTGGCGGTGATGCGTTCCCAGCAGAGATCGAGGCTTTTTTTGATTTCGTCCGGTGAAGAAAGACAGACCAGGGTGTTTGCCGGCAGGGCGTCCAGCAGGCAGGGGGGGGCGTCGTAAAAGAGGGGAAGCAGGAATTCGATGCCAGGGAAGCGTTGTCGGCTGAGTAAACGTTCCCGGATTGCCGCGCTGCGTTCCTTGTCCCAGGCATGTGTCTCGGCCAGGGCGGTGAAGCGCTCGGCGAGCGTGGCCAACTCCTCCTGCTGCGCGGGAAAGAGAATATCGCTCACCGGCAGGAGTACGACCTCCTCCACCTCTTCGATGGAACGCTGGCTGATGGGGTCGAATTTCCGGAGCGATTCCACGGTGTCGCCGAAGAAGTCGAGACGCACCGGGGCATCGAAGCCAGGGGGGAAGATGTCCATGATCCCCCCGCGTACGCTGAATTCTCCCACCGACTGTACGAGGGCGGCTGCTTCGTAGCCGGCGGCGGTGAGCTTGGCGGTCAGTTCGTCCTGGGCCGTTTCCTCGCCGCGGATGAGCAGTTCGGCCAGGCTGGAAAGGGTGGCTGCCGGCAGGGTTCGGCGCAGGAGTGCTTCCAGGGCGATGACGAGTATGGTCGGCTGCGGGCTGCTCTGCACCTGGTAGAGGGTGGCAAGCCGTTCCGCCACCGTTTTCCCATCCGGGGAAAGGGGGGTGTAGGGGGGGATTTCATAGCCGGGAAAGTGGTGGACCGGCGAGGAGGAGAAGAGGGCGAGATCCTGGACAAGGTGCTGCGCCTGCGCTTCTCCAGGGACCACGCAGAGGAGCGGCCGCTTCAGGTCGCTGGCGGCCCGGGCGATGCAGAGGGCGGCGGAGCCGCCCCGCAGGCCGGTGATATTGAGGTTGCCTCCACCCGCAAGGAGGGCCGTGGCTGCATTGAACATTGTCTTGGTCTGGCCGGTCTGAGCGCGGAAAGGAAAACGGCCTGTCCCTGGCTTGGCGAAAGATCCTTAAAAGCCGCCGCCCAGGCTGAAGTCCCACACGCCGGTATCCTCGCCCGGCTCCGGGTCGAGGTTGTAGCCCCATTCGAGACGCAGGGGTCCCATGGGAGAAAGCCAGCGGAAGCCGAGGCCCACGCTGTAGCGCAGGTCGGCAACATCCCAGTTCTCGCTGTTTTCGTAAACGTTGCCGGCGTCGAAGAATACCAGGCCCTTGAGCCCCGCTTCCTTGACCAGTGGGAAGATCCATTCCAGATTGCCGTACCACATCTTGGTGCCGCCCACCCTGGAATAGGTGAGGCCGTCGCGATTCAACTCCAGGGGGCTGATCTTGCCGTTGTCGAAGCCGCGTACGGTGTTCAGGCCGCCCAGATAGAATTTTTCATAGACCGGCAGCTTTCCCTCTTCGTTTTCGCTGATATACCCTGCCGAACCCTTGACACGGAAGACGGTGTCCCACTTGAGGGGGAAGTGCCAGGTGGTGGAGGCTTCATACTTGGTGAAGGAGCTGTCTCCGCCCAAGCCGAGGCCGGCGTGCTTGATGTTGTAGGTGGTCAGCGCCCCCTTGGAGGGGTCGGTGTAGCGGTCCCTGGTGTCCTTGCTCAGGCCGAGGCGGACAAAGCTTGTTGTTTCAAGAAGCAGGGATTCTTCAATGCTTGGCGAGGTATTCAACAAGGCAACATCCGTCATCTTGGTGTCGTCGTAGCCATAGCCCCAGCCGAGCGTCCATTTTTCCAGAATCGGGTAGGCAAAGCGCAGGACGCCGCCGGTGGAGTCCTTGGTGTAGTCGTCGTATTCCCGCTCCCAGTTGTAGAGGTCGTAGCCGAAGAGGAGCTTGGTGTCGTTGAGCCGCGGCTCGGTGAAGCTGAAGTTGTAGCGGTTCGAGCTCGAACTCAGGTTGGCCTGCAGGGAGACCCGCTGCCCCTTGCCGAGAAAGTTGTTTTCGCTCACCTCGCCCATGAACATCAGGTTCTCCACCGAACTGTAGCCGGCGCCGACGCTGAAGGTGCCGGTGGCCTTTTCCTTGACGTTCACCACCACGTCCATGAGATCTTCCTGCACCGTTGGCTCGGGGGAGACATTCACCTCCTCGAAGAAGTCCATCCGCTGCAGGCGCTCGCTGCTTTTGCGGACCGCGCTCGCGTCGAGGATGCCGCCCTCCTTCACCTGGATCTCCCGGCGGATGACCTTGTCGCGGGTTCGGCTGTTGCCTTTGATGGTGACGCGGTTCACATGGATGAGATTTCCCTTGGCGACCTTGAGCCTGACATCCATGCGGCGGTCTTCCGCGTTTTTATCGAGTCCCGGCTCTATCTCCGCAAAGGCGTAGCCTTTTTCCGCGTAATAGTCGGTGAGGCGCATGATGTCGTCGCGCAGGATCTTGCGGCTGAAGAATTTTTCCCTGCCCAGCTCGACGAATTTGAACATCTCGTTCTTGTCGCCGAGGATATCGCCCTCGATATCGATGGTGCCGACCCGATAACGGTCTCCTTCCTCGATGTCGAAGGTGATGATGAGGGCATCATCCTCGTAGCTGACCACCGGCTCGCCGATCTTGGCCTCGATATAGCCGTTGTTGTGGTAGTGGGCGCCGATGCGGGCACGGTCCTGCTCAAGCAGCTCGCGCTTGAGCTTGCCTGAATCGGTGAACCAGGAGAAGAGCCCCTTTTCCGAGGTCGTCATCTCCTTGCGCAGCTCCTTGGCCGTGAAGGCGTTGTTGCCGGAAAAACGGATGTCCTTGATGTAAACCTTGACGCCCTCGTCGATGGCGAAGGCGACATTTACCTTGTCCGCGGTGGTGTAGCTCAGCCTGGCGTTGACCTCAGTGCGGTAGAAGCCTTTGTCCTTGTAGAGCTTGCGGACATTTTCCACCGAGTTCTGCACTTCCTTGGTGTTGATGATCGTATTGGGGGAGATGCTCAGGACTTCCCTGATTTCCTTCTCCTCAAGACCGTCCGCCCCTTCGATGAGGACCTGGCCGATCACCGCCTTTTCGGTGAGCTGGAAGATGATCTCCTTGCCCTTTTCACTGTCGGTGACGAGAATCTGCACGTCGTCGAAGTAGCCCATCTGGAAGATGTTCTGGAGATCGGCGCGCAGGCTGGCCGGGTCGTACTGGTCGCCGGCCTGGCTCTTGATCTGACGTATGATGGCGCCGGAGTCGGTGCGGCTGTTGCCGGCGATCTTTATGGAGTCGATGAGATAGTATCTGCCCGTGAAGGAAAGGATGTCGTTCACCAGCAGCTTGAGGCTGCCGGCCAGCTCCGCCTCGCTCCTGCTCACCTGGTAGAAGTACTTGGGCGGCGCCTCGCCCAGGAGGTCATAAACGAGAAAGTCCAGGCTCAGTTGCGTGCCGAGCCTGGTGATGCTGCCGGTGGCCACATAGGAGACGGCCGGCGAGGTTGCCAGGGGCGGCAGGCTGTTTTTGCGGGGAGGCCATTCTCCGTATCCCACCGACTTTTCTACCTCTTCCCTGGGCAGCAGGGTCAGCCCTTTGGCCGTGAGGAGTTCGAGGAGAGCCTGATCGCTGGCGGCCTGGAGGGTCTCGCTTCCACTTGGGGCGTTGATCTTTGGCGGCAGGACAATGGTGTTGGGTTCTTCGCCGGCGGCTGTCGCCATGCCGGGCAGGAGAGAGAGGGCCAGCAGGGCGAGAAGCACCAGCCGGGCCGGGGCTTTTTCCCAGGAAAGAGTTCGAAGCGATGGGCGGGCGGCGGAAAAAATCATATATGGTTTCATGCTGTCGGATTTGGCTGTCGAAAAGTTGAGGGGATGAAGGGGTGCGTGCGTGACCGGCCGAGAAAGACGTTTTTGCCAGGGGCAAAAATAATCTCTCTCACTTAGCAGGCATTGCCCATGGTGTCAAGAATCTTTACCTGTCATTTTCAGTTCGGAAAGGGTGCCGTCCCGCAGGGAAAGGCAACGGTTCATCCGGGCCGCCAGCTCATGGTTGTGAGTGACCATGACCGTGGCCAGGGAAAGAGTGGTGCTCAGTTCCTGGATAAGCTCGAAAACCCGCAGCCCGGTGTTGGGGTCGAGGTTGCCGGTCGGTTCGTCGGCCAGGAGCACAGCCGGGCGCATGATCAGGGCGCGGGCCAGGGCAACCCGCTGCTGTTCGCCGCCGGAAAGCTCTCCCACCTTGTGGTGGGCGCGGTTGAGCACGCCAACCCGGTCGAGGAGGTATTCTCCGTCCCGGCGCAGCTCCATTCTTGATTTTCCGGCGATGAGGCCGGGGAGAAGGACATTTTCCAGGGCGTTGAATTCCGGCAGCAGATGATGCGCCTGAAAGACGAAACCGATCACCCGGTTGCGGAAGCGGGAAAGTTCGTTGTCGTTTTTGGCGAAAACATCCTCACCCTTGAAGAAAAGCTGGCCCTGGCTCGGCCGGTCCAGGGCGCCCAGGATATGGAGGAGGGTGGTCTTCCCGGTCCCGGAGGCGCCGACGATGGCCACCAGCTCCCCCGGGCTGAGCCGCAGGTCGATGCCGGCCAGCACCTTGAGGCATTCCTGGCTGCGGTATTCCTTGTGTATGCCCTGGGCTGCGAAGAAAGGAGGCGTCTCTTGCATGGTCTCTCACTCGTAGCGGAGGGCAACAGCTGGGTCAACCCTGGCCGCCTGCCAGGAGGGATAGAGGGTCGCGGCAAAGGTGATGAAGACGGCGGCCACCGCGATGCTGATCACATCGGAGGGGAGGACCAGGACCGGCAGGGTGGAGATGGGATAGACCTCCGGTAGCTCAATGAACTTGTAGCGGCTCAGGATTTCGCAGAGGCCCAGGCCGCCCAGCACCCCCAGCCCGGTGCCGACCAGGCCGATCACCAGTCCTTCGTAGATGAAGATCCGCATGATGCTTGCCGAGGTGGCGCCCATGGATTTCAGAATGGCGATATCCTTGTTTTTTTCCATCACCACCATGATCAGGGTGCTGACGATGTTGAAGGCCGCCACCAGGACCACCAGGGCCATGATCACGGAAAGGGCGGTTTTTTCGAGGCGCAGGGCCGAGAAGATGTTGCGGTTCATCTGCATCCAGTCCTTGGCAAGAAAGCCGGGGCCCAGGCTCTCCTCGATGCGCCTGGCAATGCGATCCGCCTGGTCGAGATTGGTGGTTTTTATCTCGATGCCATGCACGGTGTCGGGGAGGTCGAGGAATTTTTGCGCCGTCGCCAGGGAAACATAGGCCAGGGTGGAGTCGTATTCGTACATGCCGGTGTCGAAGATGCCCACCACCTGACAGGTGGTTATTCTGGGCAGCACCCCCATGGGGGTCAGCGGCCCGGCCGCGGAGATGAGCCGGACCTTGTCGTGCAGGGAGACGCGCAGCTGCTGGGCCAGATCCTTGCCGAGGACGATGCCGGGCAGCCTCTTTTCCCATCGGCCCGCTTCTTCGGGGGCAAGGCCTGCCAGCGAGCCTTCCTTGATCTGGGCCGGCAGGCTGAGGACGCTGCCGGCGCTTTCCGGATCCAGGCCGCGCAGCACCGCGCCGGTGCCGGCCCCGCCGCCAGTGAGCATGGCCTGGGTGTAGATATAGGGAGTCGTTCCGCCGACCCCGGGAATTTGCCGGAGCTTTTCGGAGAGCGCCCGGTAATCCGGGATGTTGTCACCGAATTGCTGCACAACCACATGGGAATTGATGCCCAGGATCTTGTCGCGGAACTCCGAGGTGAAGCCGGTCATCACCGCGAGGACCACGATGAGGGCCATGACCCCGACCATGACCCCGGCCACGGAGATGAAGGAGATCAAGGAGATGAACCCCTGTTTGCGCTTGGCCTTCAGGTAGCGCAGGCAGATAAACCATTCAAATTGCACAGCTTCCCTCGCTCTTCTCCATGGAATAACGGATATTGCCCCTCTCTCGCGGCCGCCCGAAGCCGGCCTTATTTCTTTTCCGGCCGCAGGTGCGGGAAGAGGATGACGTCGCGGATCGA
>DDXK01000047.1 GCA_002347185.1 Desulfobulbaceae bacterium UBA2262
GTTGATGAGCCGGCCGGCGTTGGCCGCCGTTTCCACGCTGGTGGTGGCAACCCCCTTGATCTCCTGGGCCGAGACCTGGCTGCGCTCGGCGAGCTTGCGCACCTCCGAGGCCACCACCGCGAAGCCCTTGCCGTGCTCGCCGGCCCGGGCCGCCTCGATGGCCGCGTTCAAGGCCAGCAGGTTGGTCTGCCGGGCGATCTCCTCGATGAGCTCGATCTTTTCCGCGATATGCTGCATGGCGCTCACCGTCTCCGCCACCGCCTTGCCGCCGTTCACGGCGTCGGCTGCGGCCTTGTTGGAGATGGAGGCGGTCTGCCGGGCATGGTCGGCGGTCTGGGCCACGGTGCTGGCCAGCTCCTCCATGGAGGAAGAGATCTCCTCCACCGAGGCCGCCTGTTCGCTGGCCCCCTGCGAAACCTGCTGCGAGCTGTCGCTCAGCTCCTGGCTGCCCGAGGCGACCTGATCGGCGGCCATGCGCACATCCAGAATAATGCCCCTGAGCTTCTCCACCATGCCCGCAAGGGCAAGGCCAAAGGTGTCCTTCTCAGAAAGCACCTTGACCTGCACGTTCAAATCACCATTGGCGATTTGCTCCGCCGCCTTGGCCATTTGCCCGAGGTTCTCCACCATTTTCCCCAGGGCCCTGCCCAGCTCATCCTTGTCGGACAAAGTCCGCACCTGCACATCCAGATCGCCCAGGGCAATCTGACCGGCAACCCGGGTGGTGGCCTTGAAATTCTCCACCACCTTGGTCATGCCGGCCAGCATGGCGCCAATCTCATCCTTGCGGTCGACAACGATCTGCTGCTCCGTGTCGCCCAGGGCCAGATGCTCATTCACCCGCAGGGCATTGGCCAAGGGGACGGTGATGTTCCGGCTGACGACAACGGCGAGGAGGATCGCGACCAGGGCGCCGCCGGCGAGTACCGCCAACAGGAAAAAGACCGCGTTTTGGTATGCGGCGGCAGCTTCCTTCTGCGCCGCCGCGATATAGGTTTCATTGAGCTCCTGGAGCTGATCGATATGGCCGCGCATCTCCTCGAATTTTCCCATGGCCTCGCCAAGGGTCAGGTCAATGGCCAGGGCGCGCCCCTCGCGGGTGTCTTCCTTGCGGCCGTCCACCACCTTGCGGGAAAGGCCCTGCCATTCGGAAAAGAGGGTGTCGAATTTGGAGAGCAGCTCCTTTTCCTGTGGCGTTGCGGCCAGCCCCTTGTACTTGCCCATGCGCGCCACGACCTGACCGAGATTCTCCTCATAGTCCTTGACCAGCTGCGCGAAGGTCTCGCTCTCGACGCCGGCAAAGATCATCGACCGTTCGGCGACAAGGAGCTGCTGCAGGTCCCGATCCGCCGAAAGGAGAAAATTGATGGCCGGCATTTTCTTCGTGGAGATATCCTCGAGCGCCACCTCGACCCGGCTGAGCCCTCTGTAGCCAGCCACGCCAACCACCGCCATGAAGAGAATCATGGCGGCAAAACAGAGGCCGAGCTTCCAGGCCACCTTCATGTCAGACAAGCGTATCATTCCAGCACCTCCCACGTTTTTCTCACGCAGCCTCCCCGGGCGGGGAGGGCGGATCACTTCAGTTTGTCGACGTCGATGCCGATGGTCATGGCGCCGATCACGGCCCCTCCCTCTGTAACCGGCACCGAAACCTGAACGATATAGGCCTGGACGCTGTCGTCGAACTTGACTTCGCCGATGTGTACCGCCCCCTTGCCGTCCTTGTACGATTCGCTGAACTTGGGCTCGTCCCCCTGCCAGTAGTCGGAGGTTTTGTCGCTCATGCAGACATTGGCCCCCAGCTTGTCCATCACGAAGAGCTCCGCGTAATAGGGGGCGGATTTCTGGATCTCCTTGAGCCGCTTGCCGCAGGGGTTGTTCATCAATGCCTGCATATAGTCGACAACGCCGGCCGCCTGCTGCCACTTCTTATCGAGCTCCTTGATCTGATCAAGGGTCTTGCCCTTGGCGTTTTCCACCTTCACCGCCTCGACAATAACCGGGTCCGAGCCCAGCTTCGCCAACTCACTGCCGGCGAGATCGACCACCTTCTGCGGCGCCTTTTCCGCCGCGGAAAGATTCCCGGCCAGACCCAGCGCCGCCAGCCCCACCATTCCGAAAGCAATGCTTTTCTTCATGACATCCTCCCTTGGACATGTTTGCCGACCACCGGCCATTCCGTCTGGAGCGGACCTGCACCTCGTCGCCCGGACAGCCTCGCGACGGCCGGAGAAAAAGGAACTCCCCGCCCCTCCCATCCGCACCGCAAGAAGGAGGGAAAGGAAACCTGCACATTTGAAATTATATGTTCCCGGAAAACGAAAAGTCAAACACCATCGCCATCCCCAAAAAAGAGGGGGCGGCCCCAACCGGGCCGCCCCTCCCTGGAAATTCCTCTCTCTTCAGTGCTCAGTAACGCTCGAAACTCGCCTCGTCGACCTCGGGCAGGGCCAGCTTGACCCCGCCTCCCCGGTTGGCCGGTTTTTTCTCGATCTTTCCGCCGGTCGCCCCGATGGCCCGAACCGGCTTTTGGCTTCTCGCCTCCGCCGCCACTCTGAAAAAGCCGATGGACTCCTGGAGGCTTGCCGCCTGGGCGGTGAGCTCCTCGCTGGTGGAGGCCAT
>DDXK01000055.1 GCA_002347185.1 Desulfobulbaceae bacterium UBA2262
GTCTTGCCCAGCCCCATGTCGTCGGCCAGGCAAGCGCCTACCCCCAAGCAGGCCAGGCGGGCCAGCCATTTGAAGCCATCCGCCTGGTAGTCGCGGAGTTCCGCCCGCAGGGTGCCGGGAAGGGCTGGCTCATAGTTCTCCGCGGCCTTGAGGCGTTCTTCCTGTTCCCGCCAGCGCGCATCCACCTCGAGCCTGCCCACCCCGGCGGTAAATTCCTCCAGGGCCAGGGCGGCAAGGGGGTGGAGGCGGAGGCTGTTTTTCCGCACTTCGCTGAAGGCGGCCAGCTCGTCGAGCCGTTTGCGCAGCTCCCGGGAGAGGGTGAGAAAATGGCCGTGTCCCAGCGGGATGAAGCGGCTTCCCGTGGTCTGGGCCAGGTCGAGCAGCTTGCGCATGTCGAGGACCAGCGATTCGTCGAGCCTGAGCGAGCCGCTCATCTCAAACCAGTTGTTGTGTTCCCGGATGCCGAGAAAGATTTGATTCAGTTCGGCCGGAGGGCTTACGGTCAGTTTTTCCCCTTCCGGCCATTCGATGATCACGCTTTCCGGCAGGCTTTGCAGTTCGAGAAGCAGCTGCAGGCATTCCTCCGGGTCCTGAAGGATCCACTCCCGTTCCAGGTCAGGAGTCGTGGCGAGCATCGGGCAGGACGCCTCGACCAGGCGCGCGTTTTCTTCTTCCTCGTCCAGGCGGCGCTTGGTCTGCACCCGCTTGTCGTTGATCTGGACGATGATGGTTTTCGGCCCTTCTCCTGGCCTCTGGTAGGGCCCCTCGGGGTGGAGAGGCCGGACGAGCATGGCCAGGCGAAAGCCGAGCCCGTAAGGGAGGAGCTGCATATGGATGCGGGAATCTGCGGCCACCTCCTCGATACCGGTGGATCTTCCGTCGATGGTTGAATGAACGGTCATGAAAGAGGAGATATTGCCCAGGGCGGCGAAGAGCTCGTCCTTGCCGGTCACCGGCACACGCAGTCCCTCGGCGCCGATGATCCTCGCCACCCGGCGGTGCTCGTCGCCGATGGGATAGAGCTTGAAGCGGGTCGGTGTCTCCCGGATGACGGTAACGGCCTCCGTGGGAGCGAGGGGGGGATGGAATTGCACCTGGAGGGTGTCGCCCTGCTGGTCGACCCGCAGTTCCGGTTCGCCCTTGAGGATTTCCACTGGCGTGCGCGGCGAATTGGCGAGAAAGACGTGGGGGTGGCCGATGAGGGCGAGAAGCGCCTGCCCGGTGGCGAATTTGTAACTGATTCCACGCGAATCGCGCTGTTCGATGATGGTTTCGCAGAGCTGTTCATCCTGGCGGCTCAAAAAGGGCGGCCGTTTTTTTCGAAAGAGTTTTCTGAGGGCGATGGCCCTGCCCTTGGTCCAGATCTGGCGCGGAGTGAGCGATTGGATCTTGGGCAGGATGGTGATCTCCCGGCTGCTCAGATCATAGTCGACGAGCAGGGCCAGTCGGTGCTGCGCTCTTTCTTCCTGCTCCTGCCCAGGCCCCGAGGTGAAATTGAGGGCGCGCAGGGCGCGCTGCCACTGTTCCTCGGGCTTGACGGCCCAGACAAGGGAGATGGCGGACGGCGGGTCCCCCGTTTCCTCGCTCAGGGCAAGGAGGTCGGCGTATTGGCTTGCCAGCCAGGCGTAACCCTGGGCGGCCGCTTTCTTCCGCAGGGCTTTGAGGTGCGGGAAGAGGAGGCGTTCCGGCCTTCCCTCGATCCAGTAGCTGGCAAGCCCCCAGGCGAGCAGGGTGATGCTGTGCGGCCTGGGCAGTTGCCTGGCGGCGAGGAGCTTCTCCCGGGCCAGGGCCAGCCGGTTCTCCTTGGCATCAACCACGGCGAGGAGCAGGGTGTAGGCGGGCAGAAAGGGATTGTGCGGCTGCAGGGCCTCGACATCGGCAACCGCCTTCCTGATGGCCCCGTGCCTTGCGTAGCTGCCATCGCGCAGCAGGGCCAGGAGATAGAAAAAGCCCTCAATTCCGGTAAAATAGGCCTGTTCGTTCTGGTTGCCCTTCCGGATCAGGGCAAGATCCTCCTCGTAAGAGGCGATGGCCAGGGCGGTGTCGCCGGCGCTGAAGTGTTGCCAGCCGTGCAGGCCCAGGGGCGACCCCGGCGCATGCGGGCCGGAGAGGCAGGCCTTTGCCCGCTCGAATTCGCCGCGCAGGAAAAGCTCGGAGACGAGGAGGTAGGCAAAGGAGGCGCGTTCTTCCGGGGAAAGGGGGGCGAGGAATTCCGCATCTTCCAGGTAGGAGATGGGCAGGATTGCCCCTTCGAGGTTGCGCATGCTGGCCATGAATATCTGGTTCAAGGCATAGAACTGGATGTGCAGGGGCAGACGTTTGAACCAGGGCGCTGAAAAAGGCTGCCCGCAGAGGCGGACCATGGGGTTTTCCGGAAAGCGGCGGGGAAAGCGGGCCTGCAGGTCGAGGAGGCGCAGGAGGTTTTGGGTATAGGCGGTTTCGTCGAACAGGAAGAGGGCGAGGCGCAGATCCCGGACGGCTCGCCGCCAGAGAAGTTCCGGTTCGGGGTTGTCGCTCATTTCCGGGGCGGGAAAGGCCCTCTGGCAGGCGGCGGCCAGGGCGGGAAAGAATTTCTGGTCCATGGCCTCTCTGGCGGCGGCTTCCTGCAGGTCCTGGGCGACGAGCAGCTTCTGGTCGAGAAGTTTTTTGGCCAGGAGGCTCTCCAGAGCAGACTCCAGTTCCGGCCTGGTGGCGCGGGAGGCGGCCTGACGCAGTTCGGGGAGGAGAAGAAAGGCCAGCAGATCCTCCCGATCCAGCGGTTCTCCGAGGAGGGCGCAGGCCTGGAGAACAAGGCCTTGCAGCGGCGGAAGATCCAGCGCATTATTATGGTTGGCGCGGGGTTCTTTTTTGTGTGGTTTGCTGGTCATGGAGCCGCCTTAGGCGCGAAGCAGGGTGTTGGGTCTGGCGCATAAGGGTTCTTTTGATACAGCGCTGCCAACCAGGGCTTGCAGTGCTGCCTGCTGGCCGGAGCCCTGTTTTGGGTGGTGCATTGCCGGCAGGGCAGGATAATGCTGTTCATGGGGGAAGAGGTCTCGATGCGGAAGAGCGACACAGGGGGAGCGTCGGCCATGAAGATTCAATTTCTGGGGGTCGGCGAAGCCTGCGACCCGACCAGGTTCAATACCTCTTTGCTGGTGACGGCCGAAGGCCGGACCACTCGGCATTATATCCTACTTGACTGCGGCTTTACCACCCCCCATCGCTATTTTCTTGATTGCCGGGAAGCGGACGCGCTTGACGCCCTCTGGATCTCTCACTTTCATGGTGATCATTTTTTTGGCCTCCCCCTTCTGCTTCTGCGTTTTTGGGAGATGGGCCGGGCAAAGCCGCTTATTCTCATCGGCCCGGCCGGACTGCAGGAGAAGGTCAAGCAGGCCTTTGCCCTCGCCTATCCCTCCTTGCTGGCCAGGCTCCGCTACCAACTGCGCTATCTGCCGGTTTCCCCTGGCTCTCCTCCTTTGCGGGCCGCGGGCTGCACCTGGCAGGCTGCGCAGGTCGAACATGCGCAGCCTGCCCTTGCCCTCAGGTTGAGCGCGGGGGGCAGATCCCTTTATTACAGCGGCGATGGCCGGCCCACCCCGGCCAGTGCCGAGCTGGCCAAAAACGCAGCCCTGATCGTGCATGAGGCGTACAGGGCAAGCGGGGAGACCCCCAACCATTCCAGTATCGGCGCCAGCGTTTCCTTTGCCCGCCAGGCCGGGGCCAGGATGCTGGCCCTGGTCCATCTCGCCCACTTCGAGCGGGAGCAGGCCGAGGAGAGGCTGCGCGAGCTTGGGCCGGACCAGGGAGGGCTCAAGGTTTTTCTCCCCGAGCCGGGCGATGCAATCGTGCTTTGAAGTCAGGGCCTCGGCAAAATGGCCCGGCTGGCCTTCATGCCGAGGCCAAGGAGAAAAGGGTGAATATGCTTGCTTCTCTTGCCGGCATGATTACAATAGTCCCACCATTTTCAGAGACAGTGAAACAGCAGACAAGGAGAACGCAATGTACGGAAGTGAACAGCAGAGAACCTTGCCCTTGGAGCAAGCCAGCTCCCAGGCCGCCACCCTTTTTCTGGCAAAGGTGTTCAACTGGATGGCCGTCGGCCTCGGCCTCACCGGCCTCAGTGCCTTTCTGGTCGCCAGCACCCCGGCCCTGCAGCGGCTCATCTTCGGCAACCAGATCCTCTTCTACGGGTTGATCTTCGGCGAGCTGGGGCTGGTATTCTATCTTTCCGCCAGGGTCGAAAAAATCAGCGCCAGGGCGGCCACGAATCTTTTCCTGCTCTACTCGGTCCTGAACGGTCTCACCCTCTCCGCCATCCTTCTCCTCTATACCGGCTCCTCCATCGCCGCCACCTTTTTCGTGGCCGGCGGCATGTTCGTGGCCATGGCGGTTTACGGAACCGTCACCAAGAGGGATCTGACCAGCCTCGGTTCCTTTCTTTTCATGGGGCTGATCGGCATGATCATCGCCTCGGTGGTCAACATCTTTCTCGGCAGTGCCATGGTTTCCTGGGTTGTCTCCGCCATCGGCGTCATCGTCTTCACTGGCCTGGCAGCCTATGACGTCCAGAAGATCCTGCGGATCGGCGGGGGCGGCATCATGGCGAGCGGCGAGGCGGCGATCCAGAAGGGGGCGATCATGGGCGCCCTGGCCCTTTATCTTGATTTCGTCAATCTCTTCCTGCATCTGCTCCGCTTTCTCGGCGACCGGCGCTGACAACAGGTCAGCCGCAGGCAGTAAGCAAAAAAAAATCGGCCGGGGACTTCGATCCCGGCCGATTTTTTTTGCCTTGCGGCCGTGGGAGAGAGGAGATCAACGCGCCGCTGGCGGCAGGGGATTTTTTTTCTCGCCGTATTGCGCCAGGTATTTGTCCTGAAGCTGCAGGAGCTTCGCTTCGTAGTCGTCGCGGCCGGCCAGGCTGGTCATGGCCTGCACTTCGGCGAGCAGCGCATCGAGAGCGGGTCTGATGTCGATGCCGTACCGGTTCAGGGAGGCATCGTTGGCCCGGTCAAGAACCAGGACCGAATAGTATTTAACCAGGGTCCGCAGCCGCGACTCGCGTCGGAAAAGGTACGATTGTCCGCCAAGGGTGTTGAGGAAAAAGCCTGCATACTCGTAGAGCCCTGCCAGGGGCAGTTTGATGAGCAGCCCGGTTTCCTGGCATTGGGGAGCAAGCTCCGACCAGCGGTAGAAGGCGGCCATGCCCGACTCCATGCCGTCCCGTTCCTGTTCGAGAATTTTTTTGATGAGGAAGAAATCGTCCTTGCGCAGGGTGCGGTAGAAATGGGCGGTGTTGTTCAGAATGGAGTGGAGGCTGTCGGTTTCTCCGGCCACAACCGGCGGCGTGGCGAAAAGCTTTTCGGCCACCTTGCTGAAATGGGCCTGGCTTCCTCCCTGCAATTTCTGGCTGACAACATATTCCCTGCTGTCGAGGGTGGCGAAAAAGGCCTCGATCTCTTCCTCGCACAGCGCGCAGGGATCCTTCGCTTTTTCCGCCTGCAGGCCGGCATCCTCCGGCGCTGCCTGCCCTGGCGCGGAAGCGTGGGCAGGGATCTTCGGGGCGCTTGCCGGGGCAGCGGAGGGCTTGGGTTCCCGGATCACCTCAATGGCCGGACCCTTATCGCTGCTTGGCCAGAAATACCAGCCGGCCACCAGGAGAAGGGCCAGGAACGCTGCGGTGCCAACGGCCAGCGGCAGGGTGGTTTTTTCTTTGACTGCGCGTTTTTCCGGATTGCTCATGGTGTTCTATCCATTTGCGATGTGGTTGCGAATACCCCTCTACGGAAAGCTTAGGCACGTGACTGGCGCAGGGGCGGCGCGGGTAACAGCCACGGATCGTGCCTTCCTTCTCCATGCGGGGGGGGGAGACCCTCCCGGCGAGGGTGGGCCACGGATTTTAGAATCGCTTCAGTCTATCGCCCACGATGGGGAAGGTCAAACGAAAAGAGGACCGCTCCTGCTTGGCCCGGCGGGCTTTTTCTCAAGTACCACAGGTTTTTTCCACCGTTCAGGTGGTGAGGGTGCGGTAGATCTCCGGGATCCTCCTGGGCAGCTTGCGCACCTCGTTGATGAAGATATAGTTCACCTCCCCGTACATGTGGGCGATGTAGTCGTGGGCCTGTCGGTCGATGGTGATGCAGAAGGGGTGGATTCCCTTGCTCTTCGCCTCTATCAGGGCGTGCCGGGTATCCTCGATGGCGTAGTCGCCTTTGTAGCCGTCGTAATCCTCCGGTTTGCCGTCGGAAATGGTGATGAGCAGCCTTATCTTCGCCTCCCGTTCCGAGAGGATCCTGGTGAGGTGACGGATGGGAGGCCCCATGCGCGTGTATTCCCGGGGGGCGATGGCGGCGATCCGGCCCTTGACCGTGTCGTTGTATGGTTCATCCAGATGTTTGATGTGGAAAAGCTCGGCCCGGCTCCGGCGCATCCCGGAAAAGCCGTAGATTCCGTAAGGATCGCCCAGGGCGGCGAGGGATTCGCAGAGCAGGACCAGGGCTTCCTTGATGGCGGTGCCCACCCAGCCTTCGGTGGAGGAGGAGAGGTCGACGAGAAAGAGGGCGGCAACGCTCCGCTGCTCGCGGGCCAGCCGGATGAAGAGGTTTTCCGAGGGCGCCAGACCGGCCCGGAGGTCGGTCAGCGATTCGGTGAGCGCGTCCAGGTCGATGTCGTCACCTTCTTTTTGCCTCTTGACGAAGCGTTCCTGGGTGCGCAGCATTTCAAACTGCCTCCGGAGCTTCATGAGGTCGCCGCCGTACTTGGCGAGGGTGGAGCCGATGAAGGTGCCCCTGGTCGGCGCGATTTCCTTGAGCGAGAGCGAACACCAGTTCTTACGAAAATCACGGCGCCGAAAGTCCCATTCATCGTAGATGTTGACCCCGCCCAAGGCTTCCCCCTCTTCCCCGGGTGGGGGAGCGCCCCGAGCCACCCCCTTGCCGCTCAGGTGCATGGCGCTGCTGATGTACTGGGCCGGGACGTGGCCCAGATCGTCGTTGATTTCCCTGGCAAGGGCCTGCAGCTCCCTGGGCAGCGGGAGAAGGGTGTCGTCGATGGTGAGGAAGCTGGTGGTTTCTCTGGCAGAGGGTGGCGGGCTGCCAGGACGCTTTTTTTGCTTTTCCGGATTGATGAGCAGGGCCTGCCCCTCGCTGATTTTTGGTGTGGCCGTTTCCTGGTTTTTCTCCGCTGACAATGGAATTTGCGCGTTTTTTGTCCCGAGGAGGGAGGCGAGGGCGGTGATGAACTTCGCCTTTGCCTCCCTGCGCCGTTTTTGCCGGACCTCCTGCACGGCGGCCAGCCGCAGGACGCCCTGGAAGGGAAGGGGGGCGGGGATGGTTTCGCCGGCGGCAAGGGCCGCATAGGCATCCGCCAGCAGGGCGAGGGATGCGGCGGCACTGGCCGGCGCCGAATCCGGCTTGTGGCCGAGGATGCTTTCCTGCAGCGCGGAGTAGAGGAGATTGTGGTTTCCGGAAAGGACTTTCTCGGCGAGAAGGCCGAGAAGGGGGGCGCATTCGCGCATCAGCCCCGGCAGGGCAGCGCGGAGAAAGGCGGCGGCCCGGGCGGTTTCAGCCAGATGGTAGAGGCGCTCCGCCTGTTCCGGCGAGGGAAAGAGCTGAAAGAATTCGGCAAGCCAGGGTTCGGCGGTCGCAAGGCGGCGGTGAGCGCATTGTTCGAGGCCCTTGACCAGGGGGGCGGCCTCGGCGAGGGAGGGACGGAAGGTGCCGAGGGTTGTAAAAGCCCACTGAAAGGAGATGGTGAGTTTGTAGAGGCGGAAATTGTCGGTCCGGGTTGGCAAGAGATCGAGCTCCGGCGGGAGAAAGATGGTGGCCGTGTCGGTGTAGACCTCCGGGCCTTGGGCCAGCGCAACCGGGGAGCCGAACAGGCCGGTGGCGTAAGGGGCGAGGCTGCCGGCCGCCTCCGGGAAACGGACCTTCGTCTCTCCCCGCAGACGGCAGAGAAAGTTCTTCTCCACCTCGTCAAGGAGGGCCTGCCCGGCCAGGAGGCCCCCTGACTCGTAAGCGTCAAGCACGGCCTTCACCCAATCCGCAAGCTGGTCCGGGGCAAGGCAGCGCAGCCCTTCCGCCACCCGCTGCAGGAAGTTGCCGCAGAGGGAATGGCTCACCGGCCAGATAACCCTGACCTGGCGCAGGGTTTCGCCGAGCTGCTCCTCGGAGAGGGGCAGAAGCGGTTCGATCAGCTCCTCGAGTTCCCAGTCGTTCAGGATATCCGGAAGGATTGCCTCGGCAAAGCGTGCTTTCAAGTCGTTCTTCTGCAAGTGGCCCCTTTTTTTCAGAACAGGGAGCTGACCAGCTCCTCGAGGGCGGCCAGCATTTCGTGCTCGTCGGTGAGCGTCTCGGTGATGGTGGCCCGGATGGCGGTTCTTTCCGCGATTCCGGCCTTGATGAGCTTGCCGGCATGGATCAGCAGCCGGGTGCTCGCCCCTTCCGGCAAGCCGGAATCCTTGAGGCTGCGGGTCATCGCCGCCAGTCGGACCAGCCGGGTCGCCCTCTCCGCGTCCAGCCCGGATTCGCTTTTGACGATGGCGGTTTCCAGTTCTTCGGGAGGGTAAGCGAATTCCAGGGAGACAAAACGTTGCCGGGTCGACTGCTTGAGGTCCTTGAGTACGCTCTGGTATCCGGGGTTGTAGGAGATGGCCAGCATGAACTCCGGCGGGGCGGTGAGGAGCTCGCCCAGTTTTTCGATGGGCAGCTCCCGTCGGTCATCGGCCAGGGGATGGATGACCACGGTGGTGTCCTTCCGCGCCTCGACGATTTCATCGAGGTAACAGAGCGCGCCGTTGCGCACCGCCTTGGTAAGAGGGCCGTCCAGCCAGACCGCCTCGCCGCCCCTGATCAGATAACGGCCGACCAGATCGCTGGTGGAGAGGTCGTCATGGCAGGAAACCGTGATGAGCGGCCGTTGCAGTTCCCAGGCCAGCCGCTGCATGAAGCGGCTCTTCCCGCAGCCGGTGGGTCCTTTCAGGAGAATGGGCAGGCCGTTTTCATGGGCGGCCCGCGCGATTGGCAGCTCTTCTCCCTGTTCGAGGTAGAAGGGTTTGTCGACGATGAGGTGTTCTTCTATTTTCAGTTCCTTGCCGCGCATCTGGTTTCTCCTGGGTTCTTGGGCGAGGGGAGGTGGGTGTTGAAAAAGGTAAGAACGCAGCGGATGCGAGGCAAACGGAATTTTCTTTCTGAAGAAAATATCTTGCTTCCCCCCTGCCTGTGAGGGTAAGCAGGGAGAGAAAGGAGGTGGCCATGCGTCAGACCGTCCGGCAGCAGGTTCTCGACCTGCTTTCTGGGCAGGGGCCGGTCTCCGCCAAGGAGATTTCCGCTCGGGTGGGCATCCCGGAAAAAGAGGTGTACGGCCATCTTGCCCATATCCAGCGCTCGTTGCAGCACGGGCGGGAACGTCTGCGTGTCGTGCCCGCCTGCTGCCGTGATTGCGGCTTCAAGTTCGTCAAGCGGGAGCGCTTCGCCAAGCCTGGCCATTGTCCGCGCTGCCGGGGGACCTATATCGAGGAGCCTCTCTACCTGGTCGGGTCCGGCAGAGAACAGGGCATGGGGTGAGGTTGCATGGCAAGGGAAATGGTGAAAAAAAGCAAGTGGTATGAAAAGTATCTCCCCTTTGTCGCCCGCAGCCCGGAGATGCAGATCCGCTGGCTGGAAGCGGCCCTCCGCAAGGGGACTTTGACCATGCAGGAGCTCACCCCCTACATCACGCTGCTGATGGAGCCGGAAGGGGAGGAGCATCTGGAAACCATCCGTGGGCATCTCGCGGCCCTTGACGCCCACATCATCGACAAGATGCTCCTGGCCGCGGATGTCGATGATGTCCCCAAGCTCTTTCGCATTCTCCCCGCCCCGAGCCTTTCCCAGGCGCTGGCCGCCATCACCAAGGAGCCACCCCCCTTTGAAAAAGCCCCTCAGCTCTTGATCGACAGGGTTTTTCAGGCGGTCTACGACCGGTCGGAGGAACTCCTGGCCGAGGCGGCGGCCAGGGTCCTGGCCGATCCCGGCCGGACCGCGCAGTTCCGCGAGGCCTATGAGCGGTTCAAGGAGATCAAGGAGGATGAAAAGCTGCTCAGCGCCCTCTACCCGAAAGCCATAGTGCAGTGAGCGGTTGCGCACCACGAAAAAAAAAGCCCCGTCGGAAATGACGGGGCTTTGATAAACAGCAAAACAACGGGATTTTATTTTTTCTTGCCCTTGGCCGCGGCGCGCTTGGAGGCCTTCAGCGGGTTGATCTTGATGGTCGAAGTGGCGATTTCCGGTTTGACATGGGTGGCAAAATTGCAAATTCCCAAACGCCATTTCGCCTCGGGCGAGGTGTAAGTGGAGCAGTAGCGGGCGGATTCAACCTGCACGGTGCGTTCGCATCCTTCGCATTTTTCAACGACTTGCTGGAATTCCCCGCTGGCGTATTTCATCATCGGATCCTGAGCTGCTTTGGCCATTTTTCCTCTCCTTATACTGGCGCCTGCGCAAACGTTGCGCGGGCATGGCTGCTGTTTGTTTCCCGCCGCCGTCCTGAAGCAATCCACGGAACCAATGAGCAGTGCGGGGAAGCCGATTATTTAAATGATTCACCCTTTGGTGTCAATAAAAAAAGAGGTTTGCGGAACCTTCTTTCCTCTCCCCCCTCTCCCGGCCTCGAAAAAACTTCGTCAGTTTGGAGAGAAATATCGCTATCTGTCTATTGTTTTTAGAAAAATCTTGAGATATAACTAAAAACGTATTGATTCAATTCAGGAAATGAGGGAGGGCTTATGCCGTTTTATGTCTGGAAGGGAGTAAACTCTTACGGGGAAAAGCGCAAGGGCAAGGTCGAGATGCCCAACGAGGCCATGGCGCTCTCTTATCTGAAGAAGATGCGGATCACCCCCAGCGTGGTGAAGGAGGCGCCCAAGGATGTTCTTGAAAATATAGATTTTTTCAAGCCGAAGGTGACCGGCAAGGATGTGGTCATTTTCACCCGGCAGCTTTCCACCATGATCGACGCCGGCCTCCCCCTGGTCCAGAGCCTCGAGATTCTCGGCGAACAGACCGAGAACCCTTCCTTCAAGAAGGTTCTCCGCGAGGTGCGGATGGATGTGGAAACCGGCACCACCTTCGCCGATGCCATGAAGAAGCATCCCAATATCTTCGACAGCCTCTACTGCAACATGGTCGAGGCGGGCGAGGTCGGCGGCATCCTCGACACCATTCTCAACCGTCTTGCCACCTTCATGGAAAAGAACATGGCTCTCAAGAAAAAGGTCAAGGGCGCCATGACCTACCCCATCATCTGTATCTGCATCTCCTTCGTGGTTCTGGCGGTCATGCTCATCTTCGTGGTGCCGGTTTTCCAGAAGATGTTCGAGGATTTCGGTTCCGCCCTGCCGGCGCCCACCCAGATGGTGGTCGATATGAGTGAATTCGCCAAAAGCAATTTTCACTTCATGATCGCGGCAGTATTTGCCGTGATTTTCGTGATCAAGAAGATCTACAAGACGGAAAAGGGCAGGATGCAGATGGATCGCATGCTCTTGCAGATGCCCATTGTCGGGACCCTGCTGCGGCGGGTGGCGGTGGCCAAGTTTACCCGGACTCTCGGCACCATGCTGCAGAGCGGCGTGCCGATCCTCGAGTCGCTGAACGTCGTGGCACGGACCGCCGGCAACAAGGTGATCGAGCAGGCGGTCTTCCGGGTGACCGACAGCATCAGCGAGGGACGGGCCATTGCCGAGCCCCTGGAGGAAACCGGAGTATTCCCTGGCATGGTCGTCCAGATGATCAATGTCGGTGAATCCACCGGCGCCCTGGACGTCATGCTTGCCAAGATCGCTGATTTTTATGACGAGGAGGTGGATCAGGCCGTGGAGAATCTGACCGCGGCCATCGAGCCTTTGATGATGGTTTTCCTGGGCGGCATGATCGGCGGCCTGGTCGTGGCCATGTATCTGCCGATCTTCAGCATGGCCGGCGCAATAGGCGGTTAAATCCTTTATGAAAGCAAAGTAATACTCTTATTTGAATATTAAACTGATGCGGAGGCAGAAATGGGAGAGATAATTGGCGTATTGGGAAGGGAAGTGCTGGATTCGAGAGGGAATCCCACCGTCGAGGTCGAGGTTTTTCTGGATTCCGGGGTCATGGGCCGCGCCCTGGTGCCTTCCGGCGCGTCCACCGGCACCCGCGAGGCGCTGGAACTGCGCGATACCAAGAAGAAGCGTTATCTGGGCAAGGGGGTGCAGCAGGCGGTGACCAATGTCAACGAGAAGATCGGGCCGAGCATCATCGGCCTGGAGTCAACCCAGCAGGTGCTCATCGACCAGGCCATGCTGCTGCTTGACGGCACCGAGAACAAGAAGAGCCTGGGCGCCAATGCCATCCTCGGCGTTTCCATGGCCGTTGCCCGCGCTTCCGCCGAGGAAGTCGGTCTGCCCTTCTACAGCTACCTGGGCGGCGTCAACGCCAAGGTGCTGCCGGTGCCGATGATGAACGTTTTGAACGGCGGCGCCCATGCCGATAACAATGTCGACATCCAGGAGTTCATGGTCATGCCGGCCGGGGCGAGCTCTTTTGTCGAGGCGCTTCGCATGGGGGTCGAGACCTTTCACAGCCTGAAGGCGGTTTTGAAAAAGGCCGGACATCAGACCGCGGTGGGCGATGAGGGCGGCTTTGCCCCCAACCTGCGCTCCAACGAAGAGGCCATGGATTCGCTGCTCGAGGCGATCGTCAAGGCGGGCTACAAGCCGGGCAAGGATATCTTTATCGCCCTCGACGTGGCCGCCAGCGAGCTCTATGACTCCAAAAAGAAATGCTACGTGCTCGCCGCGGAAAAGAAGGCCAGCAAGTCTGCCGACGAGCTCATCGCCTTTTACGAGAACTGGGTGAAGAAGTATCCCCTGGTTTCCATCGAGGACGGCCTTGCCGAGGGCGACTGGGCCGGCTGGAAGAAGCTGAGCAAGAAGCTGGGCGGCAAGGTGCAGCTGGTGGGCGATGATGTCTTTGTCACCAACACCAGCATCCTGGCCAAGGGCATCAAGGAGCAGGTGGCCAACTCCATCCTGATCAAGCTGAACCAGATCGGGACGGTGACGGAAACCATCGATGCCGTGGAGATGGCGCACCGGGCCGGCTATACCTCGGTCATGTCGCACCGCTCCGGTGAAACCGAGGACACCACCATCGCCGACCTCAGTGTCGCCCTGAACACCGGACAGATCAAGACCGGGGCTCCCTCCCGCACCGACCGGGTGGCCAAGTACAACCAGCTGCTCCGCATCGAGGAGGAGCTGGGCGCGGCGGCCCGCTTTGCAGGTAAGACGGCACTCAAATATATCTCTTGACAATAATTGAATATTTAGACAAGTTTGCCCTGTGTTGGGCCTGAGAAAGGAGGGTGCCCCATGACCCTGACCAAAGCGGATCTGGTGCAAAAGGTTTATCAGAATCACAATTTTACCAAGGCGCAGGCGGCGGAAACCGTCGAGGCGTTTCTGCGGATCGCCAAGGATTGCCTCAAGGATGGCGAGGATTTGCTGATCAGCGGTTTCGGCAAGTTCAACGTGAAGGAGAAAAACGCCAGAAGGGGACGCAATCCGCAAACCGGCGACGAGTTGATCCTCGATGCGCGCAAGGTGGTGACCTTCAAGCCATCCGGGATACTCCGCGCCCGGATCAACGGAGAATAGCCGCGGGCGAAGAGTGCTTGCTCACAGCAGCGTAGACGCCGCACCTGGGTGTTTTGCGACGGGTTGTTTTTCCTTGACAGTGCGGGAGGCAACCCGTCTTTTATTTCCTGGTGACAGGCTTCGGCTCCTGGGCATTGCTCGTGGCGGCGGAACATCCTGGAAGTGGGTGGAAGCATGAGCGGAGAGAAGAAAAAATTGGGCGAACTGGCCGCGATGGTGGGCGGCGAGCTGGCTGGTGACCCTGAGCTGGTCATCTCCGGGGTGGCGGATCTTGCCGACGCAGGCCCGGGGGATATTTCCTTTGTTGCCGACGCAAGGCGGGCCGCCGCCCTTGGCAATTGCCGGGCCTCCGCCCTGATCGTGCCCCTGGCCCTGGCGGAGGCGCCGTTGCCCTCTATCCGGGTGCGGAATCCCTATCTTGCCGTGGCGCAAATCCACGGCTTTTTTCTGACCGAGCCCTTTGTCGCCACCGGCATCGACGCCCGCGCCGTGGTTGGCCGCGATTGCGAGATCAGCGCCGAGGTGGCGATCGGCCCCCTGGTCGCCATCGGCAATCGGGTGCGGATCGGCAGGCGGGTGACCATTCATCCCGGCGTGGTCCTCTACGACGACGTGATACTCGGGGACGACGTGGTGCTGCACGCCAATGTGACGATCTGTCAGGGCTGCCACCTCGGCAGCCGGGTCATCATCCACAGCGGGGCGGTGATCGGCAGCGACGGCTTCGGCTATGCCACCGACAGCCAGGGACGGCACCTGAAGCGGCCGCAGGTGGGGATCGTCCGGATCGAGGACGATGTGGAAATCGGCGCCAATACCGCCATCGACCGGGCCACCTTCGGAACCACCCTGGTCAGGCGGGGGACCAAGATCGACAACCTCGTGCAGATCGGCCATAACGTGGAGATCGGCGAGGACTCCTTTCTCGTGGCGCAGGTGGGGATTGCCGGCAGCACCACCACCGGCAGGGGCGTGATCATCGGCGGGCAGACCGGCGTTTCCGGCCATATCCACCTCGGGGATCGGGTGATGGTCGCGGCCAAGTCCGGGGTGCACAACGATCTTCCCCCGGGCGCCGTTATCGCCGGGATCCCCGGGATAACGCACAAAACCTGGCTGCGCGCCAGCGCTGCCTACGCAAGGCTGCCGGAACTGGTGAAGGAAATCCGCGAACTGAAGAAAAAGGTCGCGGCACTTTCCTCCGCCGGAGGGGAGCCCGGCGCAGGGGACGCAGGGGATGATTGACAACCAAGCCGGGCGGCGCTGAACCCCAGAGTGCGTCGTCCGCCGCAAGAGTGAGGAGAGAGCATGAGTTCGGAGCTGAAGCAGCTTGATATCCTGGAGATTTTGAAGATCCTGCCCCATCGCTATCCCTTTCTCATGGTGGACCGCATCACCGGGATCGCGCGGGGCGAGTCCATCATGGGATACAAGAACGTCACCATGAACGAGAATTTTTTCCAGGGCCATTTTCCCGGCCAGCCGGTGATGCCCGGGGTGCTGATTCTGGAAGGGATGGCCCAGGTCGGGGCGATACTCGCCTACCTCACCGATCCCGAGGCGGTGGCCAATAAGCTGGTCTATTTTGCCGGCATAGACGCGGTGAAGTTCCGGCAGCGCGTGGTGCCAGGCGATCAGCTCTGCTACGAACTCACCGTGACCAAGCGCAAGACGAAGTTCTGGAAGATGGGCGGCAAGGCCTTTGTCGACGGCAAGCTCGTCGCCGAGGCCGAACTGATGGCCACCTTCGGTTGAACCACCGCGGGGCAAAACGGAATTCCCCCGCAACTCTTTGGGAAAAATCAACAAAGCGAGCATGTTCATGAACATACATCCTACTGCTGTAGTCGACCCCGACGCCACTGTCCATCCCTCCACCACGGTCGGCCCCTATGCGGTCATCGAGAAAGGGGTGGTCATAGGCGCCGATTGCGTTATCTGCCCCCATGCGGTGGTGACCGGCCATACCACCATTGGCGCGCGCAACACCATCGGCTCCTTCACCAACATCGGCGGCCCGCCCCAGGATTTGAAGTATCACAACGAAGATACCCGGCTTCTCATCGGCGACGACAACCAGATCCGCGAATATGTCTCCATCCATCGGGGGACTCCGGGCGGTCACGGGGTCACCACCGTGGGCAGCGGCAACCTGCTCATGGCCTACACCCACATCGCCCATGACTGCGTGGTGGGCAATCATGTGATCATGGCCAACGCCGCCACCCTCGGAGGGCATGTCGAAATCGGCGAGCGGGTGATCATCGGCGGTTTGACCGCCGTGCATCAGTTCACCCGCATTGGCGACTACGCCTATATCGGGGGGATGTCCGGGGTGAGCAAGGACGTGCCGCCCTATGTGATCATGGCCGGGATCAGAAACCAGATGCGCGTCACCGGCATCAACCGCATCGGCTTGCGGCGCGCCGGTTTTTCCGCAGAAACCATCAAGAAGCTGATGCAGGCCTACAAGATCATTTTCCGCAGCCCGGAGCTCTTGCTGCAGGAGGCCCTGACCAAGGCCCTGGACGAGATCCCGGACTGCGAGCCGGTTGCCAGGCTGGTGAATTTCTTCAGGACCTCGAGCCGCAGCGTCGTGCGCATGGCCGGTGATGACGGCGAAGAGTAGTATCGGCGTCATCGCCGGCGGCGGTCAGTTTCCCAAGCTCTTTGCCGAGGCGGCCAGAAGGGCGGGCAGGCAGGTGGTGCTTGTCGCCCACCAGGGTGAATCCTGGCCGGAGCTGGAGCAGCTTGCCGATCATTTCTGCTGGGTAAAGCTGGGGCAATTGGGCAGGATCATCTCTTTTTTCAAGGAACACGGCGTCGTCGAGGCGGTCTTTTTGGGCACCATCACCAAGACCAGGATTTTCCGCGATGTCTGGCCGGACCTCAAAGGGCTCACCCTCTGGAACAAGATCGACATCCGCCAGGACGACGCTATTTTGCGGGCGGTGGCCGGGGCTCTTGAAAAGGAAGGGATCAAGGTCCTTCCGTCCACCCTCTACCTGGAGGAACTCCTCTTTCCCAGGGGAGTGCTCAGCAGGAAGAAGCCGTCTGCCGAGCAAAGGGAGGATATCCATTTCGGCTGGCGGACCGCCCGCGCCATCGGCGCCCTGGATATCGGGCAATGCGTGGTGGTCCGCGACCGGACCGTTCTCGCCGTCGAGGCCATCGAAGGCACCGACGCCGCCATCGCCAGGGGGGGCAGCCTGGGCAGGGAGAAGAGCGTGGTGGTCAAGGTGAAGAAGCCGGGACAGGATTTCCGTTTTGATCTGCCGGCCATAGGGGCCAGGACCATCGAGACGATGATCGGCGCCAGGGCCGCGGTGCTGGCCGTGGAAACCGGGCAGGCCCTGCTTTTCGACCGGCCGGCGGTTCAGGCCATGGCGGATCGGGCCGGCATTGTTGTGGTCGGCGTCGAGGAGCGGCCGGACGGCACGCTCTCCTGGTAGCCAATCCGCCCTTGCTTGGGGCCGTCCCGGCAGGAACGGAGTTTTCACAAGCACTACTTTTCAGGATCTTTTGCAATGAACGCCATGGTTTTGGCTGCCGGCCTGGGGACCAGGCTGCGGCCCCATACCCTCAAGCGCCCCAAGCCCCTCTTTCCCCTGCTCGACACGCCCCTGCTCGGCCATACCCTTGCCCAGCTCAAGCGTTTCGGGGCGGAGAAGATCGTGGTCAACGCCCACCACCTGCGGGAGCAGATCGCCGCTTTTTGCGTGGGCCGGAAGGATGTCGAAGTGCAGCTGGAACCCCGGGAACTCGGCACCGGCGGCGGCCTGCGCCTTGCCCAGGAACGGTTCGGGACCGTCCCCTTTCTGGTGGTCAACGGCGACATCGTCCATGACCTCGATCTGGCCAGGATTTACCAGGCGCATCTGGCCGGAGGCGCCCAGGTCACCATGGTGCTCCACGATTTTCCGCGCTTCAACAATGTCCTGGTCGACCATGCGGACAGGGTCCTCGGTTTCGGGGGAGCGGCCGAGGGCAAAAGGGGGGAGTCGCTGCTCGCCTTCACCGGCGTTCAGGTCATCGACCCTGCGGTGCTCGATCTGATCCAGCCAGGAGTTTTTGCCAATATCATCGACTGCTACCAGGCCCTGCTCGCTGCGGGTGGCAGGATTCAGGGGCTGGTTGCGCGCGGCCATTTCTGGACCGACATGGGCACCCCGCAGGATTATCTGGAGCTCCACGCCGAACTGCTCACCGGCCGCAGGGCGCTGCCCATCGCTGCCAAGCCATGGTCCGGCCCTTTTTTCCTCGGCGCGCAGGCCCAGGTGGGGCCGGGGGTGAAGCTCAACGACTGGGCGGTGGTCGGCAGCGGGGCCAGAATCGGGGCCAACGCCTCCCTGACCCGGGTGGTGGTCTGGGATGGCGCCGAGGTTGGCCCTGGCGCCATTTGCAGCGATATCATCATCTCGTAGGAAGAGCCATGCTCAGTGTGCAAGAAGAAGAGGAACTGCGGCTGCTTCTGCAGCAGGGCGGGTTCGGTCAGGAGTTCCGGCTTTCAGGCGGCTTGGCGGGAGACGGCTCCGATCGCAGATTCTACAGGCTTCAGGCCGGCGGGGTTTCCCTGCTCGCCGTGCTGCCCAGCGCCGCCCAGCCCCAGGGAGGCAAGGCCGAAGCCGCGGCAGCCTTTGCGCTGGGCAGCCATTTCCGCCGCGCCGGCGCGGCCGTGCCGGAGATTCATGGCTATTCGCCGACCAGCGGCTTGCTGCTTTTCGCAGATCTTGGCGACACCAAGCTCTACGATCTGGTCGCAGGGCTTGGGCTTTCCTCGCCGGAGGTGGAGGTGCGCTACCGGCAGGCGATCGCAGCCCTTGCCCGTCTGCAGGTCGAGGCGAGGGCGGGCTTTGACCCGGCCTGGTGCCACGACACGCCGCGCTACGACCAGGCGCTGATGCTTGCCCGGGAGTCGGGATATTTCCAGAGAGCGCTCTGCGAGGAGTATCTCGGCCTCAAGGTGCCGGGCGGCCTGGCTGCCGAATTCGTTCGCCTCGCCGAGCGGGCGGCGCGGGAGCCTGCGGATTTTGTCCTGCATCGTGATTTCCAGTCCCGCAATCTCATGGTCCAGGCGGACAGGGTCTGGATTATCGATTTTCAGGGAGCGCGGCTTGGCCCCCTGGGCTATGATCTGGCCGCGCTGCTCATCGATCCCTATACGGGCCTGTCGCCGGAGCGGCGGGAGGCCCTGCTCTCCTGGTATCTCGAGGTCGTGGCCAGCCACATTCTCCTTGACCGGGCGCGATTCGTTGAGGGATATTACTACATGGCGCTGCAGCGGAATCTCCAGATTCTGGGAGCCTTTGCCTTTCTTTCCAAAAACCGGGGGAAAGCTTTTTTCCGGCAGTTTCTTCTGCCGGCCAGCCGTACACTTCAAGAGCATCTCGCTGCGCCTCAGGGTCGGGATTTTCCCTTGCTGCGCGGGGTGGTGGAACTGGCAAGAAATTGTCTGGAACAGAACAGTCATCCCCTCAGGTAACCATGCAAACACGCTATCCCATAGTGGCTCTCGTCGGCCGGCCCAATGTCGGCAAATCGAGCCTTTTCAACAGATTCGCCAAGAACAGGAAAGCCATCGTCGACCCCACCCCCGGCGTGACCCGCGACCGTCATTACGAGCAGGTGACGCTGGAGGAAAAGACCTTTATCCTCGTCGACACCGGTGGCATTGAAAATGACGGCAAGGAACTCATGGCGGGCCTGATCCGCGAGCAGACCATGCAGGCCATGCGCGAGGCGGATGTCATTCTCTTCATGCTCGATGGCAAGGAAGGCCTGATGCCGGTGGATTATGAGGTGGCCGACCATCTGCGTCGCACGGAAAAGCCGGTCTATTTTCTGATCAACAAAGTGGACAGCCCGGATCTTGAGCAGCAGCTGGTACCGCAATTCTATGAGCTGGGGGTGGAGAAGCTCTGGCCTGTTTCCGCCGCCCACGGCTACGGGGTGAAAACCTTTTTTTCCTCCTTGCTGGAGGCGCTGCCTGTTTTCACTCCGACGGAAGAGCTGCCCACCGACACCATCAGCCTTGCCTGTCTGGGGCGGCCCAATGTGGGCAAGTCCTCCCTGGTCAACCGGCTGCTAGGCGAGGAGCGCATGGTTGTCTCCGATGTGCCCGGCACCACTCGCGACTCGGTGGATTCGCTGATCACGGTGGGCAAGCAGAATTATCTGCTCATCGACACGGCTGGAATCCGCCGCAAGGGCAAGGTGCAGGAGAAGCTGGAGAAATTCAGCGTCATGCAGGCCCTTGGCGTCCTGGAGCGCTGCGATCTGGTTCTGATCGTCATCGATGCCAACGAAGGGGTGACCGAACAGGATACCAAGGTGCTGGGCTATGCCTTCGAGCGGGGCAGGGCCTGCCTGATCCTGGTCAACAAATGGGATTTGCTCAAGGGCGACACCAGGCGCCAGAAGCAGGTGCTCGAGGAGGTGAAGCGCGCCACCAGCTTCATCGAGTTTGCTCCGCTTCTCACCGTGAGCGCCCTTACCGGCGCCGGCATCAAAAATCTCCTGCCCACGGTGGCGAAGGTCTACCGGCAGTACTGCAGCACCTTCACCACCGGGCAGCTCAATCGTATCCTGCAGGCGGCTCTGGAGGAACATAATCCGCCCATGCATCAAGGGCGCCGCCTCAAACTGTACTATACCACCCAGGTCGCTTCCAAACCGCCTACCTTTGTCATCTTCGTCAACTACCCCAAGGGGGTCCATTTTTCTTACCTCCGCTACCTGGTGAATCAGTACCGCGCCGGGCTCAAGCTCGACAAGATCCCCATCCGGATCCTTTTGAAGGAAAGGCAGCGAAAACAGTATGGATAAAGGGCTGCTCGGCCGGCATCTGAGATTGTTGCGCGATGGCGAGGAGGGGTTCGCTTCCTTTTCCCTGCTGGCGGAGCAATCTGGATACGGCAGGCACCTTGCCGGGGCTGAAGAATCCTGGCGGCTCCTCCTCGCCCGGCTTGCCGAAGCCCTTGCCCGTTTCTTGCGGAATTTTCCGCAGCCCTGTGCCGGTCCTGGCGTGGCCGATGACCGCCTGCCCGGGGCGGGGTACGATCTCGGCCTGGCCGCTGTCTCCTCCCTGCGGCAGGGGGATCTCTCCTTTGCCGCCTTTTTTCATCTCCTCAAATGTCTCCGCCGGGTCCTCCTCTCTCACCTGCTCACCTTGAAAGCGGATCCTGTTCAACTGCTCGCCCTCCGTGGGGAGCTGGACTTTTTTTTCGACCAGTTCGAACAGTCCGCCGCAGCCCAGTGGTTCAAAGAGGAGGCCAATTCCTATCACCTCAGGCTGCGCGAGGCCAAGCGCTTTATTCTCTCGGAAAAGCGGCGTTATGCGGCGATTTTTTACAAGATGGCCGAGCCGGCCTTCATCATCGATCATCGTCTCTGTCTCCTTGATGTGAACAGTGCCTTTGAAATTTTTTTCAAGGTACGGCGTTCTTCCCTGCTGGGCAGGCCCTGCCGCGAGGTGTTGGGGCAGGAGATTTGCGACGCCTGCCCCCTTGCGCAGGCCCTGGCCGAGCACTCCTCCTTCGCCAACATTGAGCTGGTCATCGCGGTGCAGGGGCAGACCCGCACGGTTCTGATGAGCGGCAGTTCGTTGGGACACCTGCGCGGCGAGTTTCCCGGCGGTATTGTCATCATCCAGGACATCAGCGAGCAGAAGCGGGTGGAGCTGGCCCTGCAGGAGAGCGAGGAAAAATTCCGCACCCTGATCGAAAACGTGCCCGATGTCATCTGGCGGGCTGATCGGGAAGGGACCCTGCTGTACGTCGGGCCGAACCTCAAGAAAATCTGCGGCTACGAGGCGGAGGAGCTGCTGGGGAAAAACAGATTTGCCGGCGTTCATGCCGAAGATCTGGCCATGGTGAAAAAGAGTTATGCCCTTTTTTTCGCCAAGGGCCGGGAGTTGAACCTCCGCTACCGGCTGCGCCGCAAGAACGGCTCCTGGATCTGGGTGCACGACAGGGCGCGGCCGACCGCTGACTCACGGGCGGGCGCTTACGCGGATGGGGTCTTTACCGATGTCACCAAGCTGGTCAGGGTCGAGAGCGAACTGGCCGAGTACCGCAGCTGGCTCGAGGAGCTGGTGGAGGAGCGCACCCAGGATCTCAAGCTCTTGAACGAACAGCTGCTTCTGGAGGTGGCGGAACGGCAGCAGGCGCAGCAGACCCTGGAAAGGCTGACCGCGAGCCTGAGCCGCTCCAACGCCGAGCTTGAGCAGTTTGCCCATGTTGCTTCCCACGATATCAAGGAGCCGTTGCTGCTCATCGTGGCCTTTGCCGAGCGCCTGCTGGCCCGCTGCCGCCAACAGCTGGACGCCAGGGGCGAGGAGTATCTCCGGCGCATCGTCAGGGCGGCCCGGCAGCTCCAGGTCTTGGTGGACGACATCCTGCAGCTTGCCCGGGTGGAAAGCGCCGCAAGGCCCTTCACCCTGGTGCCCCTGGATCCTCTCTTCGCCGAGGTGCTGGCCGGCCTGGAGGAGAGGATCATCGCCTCGTGCGCGGAGGTCAGGGTTGGGCTGTTGCCCGCCATCGAGGGTGACCGGACCCAGATGCGGCAGCTTTTTCAAAACCTTCTTTGCAACGCCCTCAAATATCGCAAGAAAGACGTTCCTCCCCTGGTGGAGGTGCAGGGAAGGACGCTGCCCGGCAACCTCTGTGAGATCACGGTGCGCGACCACGGCATCGGCTTCAGCGAGGCCCAGGCCGATCGGATCTTCCAGCCCTTTGTCCGGCTGCACCCTGGCCGGGGGTACGAGGGCACGGGGGTGGGGCTTGCCACCTGCGAGAAGATCGTCGCCCGGCATGGTGGGCAGATCAGGGCGAAGGGTTGGCCAGGCCGCGGCGCCATCTTCATAGTTCAGCTCCCCATCTCTCAGCAACCCCTCGGATAAACACGAAAGTTTCCCTCTCCTTTTTTTCTGAAAAAAAGTGTTTCAGAGAACCCCCTCTTTAGGTATCTTGTACCATATCTTGTGGTGGCCACCGTTTCCTGTGCGCCATATCTTGTTTTAATCCGTGACAACCAAGACTTTTTTCCGAGGGGTATGCAATGGAGTTGCCGATCAGCTTTGATGATGCGTTGAAGGAGTGGGAGCGCTTTGAGGAGTATCTGGTGCAGGCCAGATACGCGGTCCGTAACAATAAGACCGGTGTGCCCCAGGAAAGGGACATGTCCCAGGTTCTGCTCAGGGTGAGCAAGCAGTTCAAGCATCCGGAGGTAGGCAAGGCCTTGGTGCACGGCAAGATCATCACCGCCACGCCCTTTCTGATGAACGGCGGCAACCCCTACACCCGGCGGGCGGGCTATTATTCCTGCTACCCCCTTGGCGATGTCGAGGACTCCACCGAGGCCATCTTCGCCATGGAGCGCGACTTGGTCAGCATTTTCCAGCATGCGGGCGGCGGCGGCATCGACGTGAGCAAGATCCGCCCCAAGGGAACCATCGTGGACAACGGCCAGGGGCTGGCCTCCGGGCCGGTCTCTTTTGCCAAGGGCTTTTCCCATCTTTCCGCCCGCATCAGCCAGGGCGGCAAACGGCGTGGCGCCCTGATGATCCAGGCGGACTGGGACATCAAGGACGTCCAGGAGTTCATCACCTTCAAGGGCGACAATCCCGGCCAGTACACCGGCTGCAACGTCTCCCTCAACGTCACCGACGAGAAATTCTGGGACAACGAGGCGCTGGTCGACCTGGTGGCCGAATATATCTGGAAGTCCGGCGATCCCGGCCTGCTCTTCACCGCCAAGAGCCTGGCCAACACTCCGGTGCCGGCCAAACACAACCCGGTCTATTCCAATCCCTGCGGCGAATATCTCTCCACCAAGGACACCGCCTGCAATCTCCTCACCGTCTGCCTGCCCAAGTGTCTTGCCGCCGACAAGGGCAAATACCTCGATCAGGTTTTCGAGGCGGCGAGGCTTGCGGCCATCGCCGGCAACGAGATTCTTGAGCTGGGCGGCTTCCCGCCCATCGAGCGGATCAGGAAGAACACCCTCAAGTTCAGGCCCATCGGCATCGGCTTCACCGGCCTCCATTACGCCATGAACCACTTCGATGTCTCCTATGCCGACGAGCACGAGGCCCCGCTTTTCGCCAAGGCCACTCAGCTCGCCCTGATGCTCGGCTCCATGCAGGGCAGTCTTGACTACGGCGAGTTCGTCAAGGCGGACGCGAAAAGGAAAAAGCTCAGCCCCCAGGAATGGAACATGGGCTATGTGGACAAGATCGACAGCGAGGCCGCCGCCTTCATCGAGTCGGACATGCCGGACAAGGAGACCTGGCGGAAACGGGCAGGCAACCTTTTTGCCACCCTGCGCAAGCTCGGCGGTCTTTACAATTCGGTGACCACCTCCCAGGCCCCCACCGGCTCCATCTCCCAGCTGATGCGGGTTTCCTGCACTGGAGTCGAGCCCTATTTCTCCATGATTCAGCGCCGCAGGGTGAAGGACGTGGACGATTCCTGGAAGGAGTTCACCCTGGTGCCGCTGGAGTTCTACCAGTACGACGAGGAGAAGCTCGACTGGGTCGCCGGGCAGACCGCGCACAAGATAGAACCCTATCAGCAGATTCGTATTCTTGAAGCCTGCCAGGCTTTCAATCACACCGCGGTTTCCAAAACCATCAACCTGCCCGCCGACACCACGGTGGCCGAGATCAAGAAGATCCTCCAGTATGCTCGCAAGAGCAACCTCAAGGGCGTCACCATGTTCCGCGATTCCTCCATGGAAGGTGTCCTGAGCGCCCATGGCGGCAAGGCCGAGTCGAGCTGCGAATTCTGCGACCTCGATGTGCGCAGCGGCAGCACCTACAAATTCCGGGGGCCGGCGCCGCTCTATATCACCGCCAACAGGGGGCCCCAGGGCCATGTCCGCGAGGTCTTTCTCAACACCACCAAGTCGGGTTCGACTCTGCATGGGATGAGCGAGGCCCTGGGCCGGGTGATCTCCGTGGCCCTGCAGCACGATTACCGGCTGGTCGGCAAAATCGCCCGGACCCTGGAGGACATCTCCTCCGACGGCGCCTGGATCAGCGGCTCCCTGGGCCGGGTCTTCTCCATCCCGGCCGCGCTTGCCAAGGTGCTGGACAAGAGTGCGGAAAACGAGGTGGATGCCGACCCGGAACCCTATGTGGAGCCTTCGGCCTATTCCTCCTGCCCGGCCTGCGGCAAACTGAGCCTGCGCCGGAGCGGCGGCTGCAATCAGTGCGTGAGCTGCGGTTACTCCTCCTGCTGAGCGGACGGAACCCTTCCTCATGCACGCGGGGCGGCAACAGGGCAAATACAACAAGGCGGTCATTGCCTTTATGGCCGTCTTGTTCGTTTTTCTTCTTCTGGCGGACATCCTCATCGCCAGACACCAGCGGAAGTTTCTCACCGAGGCTGCCGAGAGTCAGGCCCGGCGCGACCTGCAGCTTATTTCCTCCTCTCTGCTCGATCCCCTGCTGGCCGGCGATCATTCGCGGGTGGGGCGCTTTCTCCAGCAATGGGGGAGCGAACATCCGGAGGTGGTGCGACTGGTCGCCATCCTGCCTGCCGGTGGCGAGCTGGCTTCCTTCCGGCGTTCCGGCGTCGAGGGGAAGAGCTTTCATGCCGAGCAGCGGATACGCTTTCAGGAAGAAGTGCTGCTCACCCTCGAACTGGCCGCCTCCTTCCGGGCTGTGGAAGAGGTGTTGGGGCGGCTGCACTGGCAGTTGGGCATGGCCTCCTTTCTGCTCACCGCCATTGCCGGTTTTGTCGCCTGGCTGACTCTGGAGCGGCTGGCCATCATCCCCCTCGAAAAGGAGATCAGCCTGCGGCTCGCCACGGAAAAGGAGCTGGCCGTCGCGCAGAACGAACTGGAGGCGCGGGTGCGGGCCCGGACTGCCGACCTGGAAGAAGCCAATGTCCTGTTGCGCATCGAGGTCTCCGAACGCAACGCCGCGGAGAGCGAGCTGGCCCGTCTGCATCGTCGCTACGAGTTGATCCTGAATTCCGCCGGTGAGGGAATTTATGGTCTCGACGCCGAGGGCCGCCTTACCTTTGTCAACCGCGCGGCTCTGGAGATGCTGGGTTTTTCCGAGGAGGCCCTGGTCGGCAAGAAATTGCACGATTTCCACCACCATGTCCGCTGGGACGGCTCCGCCTATCCGGAGGAGGAGTGTCCGATCTGCCATGCCTTTGCCGAGTCCGGCATGCAGAAGCAGGCGGGGGAAGGCTACTTCGGCAGGGAGGATGGCTCGGTATTTTCGGCGGAATTTCTCTGCTCGCCCATCGAGGAGGGTGGCAAAAACGTCGGTTTGGTGGTGGTTTTCGAGGATATCACCCTGCGCAAGCAGGCGGAACACGACCTCCTTGAGCTCACCGACACCCTGGAGCAGCGGGTCGCCGAACGGACCGCCAGTCTGAACGCCGCCAACCGGGAACTGCGGGAGACCCTGGGCCAGCTGGAGCAGACCCAGGCCCAGCTGGTGCATTCCGAAAAGATGGCGGCCCTGGGCGATCTGGTGGCCGGGGTTGCCCACGAGATCAACACCCCGGTCGGGGTTGGGGTGACCGCCGCTTCCCACCTGGCCAAGGAGACCCAGGCGCTTGTCGAGCTCTATGAGGGCGGCACCATGAAGCGCAGCGATCTGGCCCGATATCTCGATTCCTGCCGGGAAGCGACCAAGCTGATCCTCTCCAATCTCAACCGGGCCGCGGCCCTGATCAGGAGCTTCAAGCAGGTGGCCATCGACCAGTCCGGAGAGGGGCGGCGGACCTTTTTCGTCAAGGAATACCTGGAAGAGGTCTGTCTAAGCCTCAGGCCCATCCTGAAAAACACCTCGCATCGTCTTGAAATCAACTGTGCGCCGGAGCTCGCCCTCAACAGCTACCCCGGCGCCCTCTCCCAAATCGCCACCAACTTCATCACCAATTCCATCACCCATGCCTACCGCGAGGGCGAGTCGGGCTGCCTGCGCTTCGATATTTCCCTTGCCGGGGGCAACGTGCTTTTCCGGTACAGCGATGATGGCAAGGGGATAAGCGAAGCGGAAGCGCGGCATGTCTTCGACCCTTTTTTTACGACCAATCGTGAAAAAGGGGGAAGCGGACTGGGACTCCATATTGTATATAACATTGTCACGCAGAGATTGTTCGGGACAATCGAGTGTGAGAGCAAGCCCGGGAGCGGGGCCTCATTTCTCATTGTTTTTCCTGCGGTAATTCCTGGGGGAAGTTAGATGGACGATGTGAACGATGATCTGGTTTTTGCCGACGACGGCGAATCGGCCCCGCAGCCTTTCTCGTCGGCTGCGGCGGAGGCTCCGCGCGGAGAAGAGGCGACCTGGAAGGTGCTGGTGGTCGACGACGAAGAGGAGGTGCACGCCGTCACCAAGCTGGTTCTGCAGGGCTTTTCTTACGAAGGTAAGGGGTTGCGCCTGCTGCACGCCTATTCTGGCGCCCAGGCGAAACAGATCATTGCCGAACATCCGGACACGGCCATCATCTTTCTCGACGTGGTCATGGAGCAGAACGATTCCGGCCTGGAGCTGGTCCGTCACATCCGTGAAGAGCTCAAGAACGTCTTCGTGCGCATCATCCTCCGCACCGGCCAGCCCGGCCAGGCGCCGGCGGAAAGGGTCATCGTCGAGTACGACATCAACGACTACAAGGAAAAGACCGAACTCACCGCAGAAAAGCTTTTCACCACCATGGTCGCCTCCCTGCGCTCCTATCGGGATATTCTCACCATCGACGCCAATCGCCGGGGTCTCGAGAAGATCATCGACGCCGCCACCTACATTTGCAAGCTCCGTTCCATCAAGAATCTGGCCTGCGGGGTGCTGACGCAGCTCGTCTCCCTCCTCCATCTCAGCGAAAACGCCCTCTACTGCCAGACCTCCGGCCTTGCCGTGCGCAGCGACCGCGGCAGTCTCAAGGTGCTCGCCGCCACCGGCAGCTATGAGCCATTTATCGACGCCGAGGCGCAGGCCAGCCTGCCGTCCGAGGTTCTGGCCGACATCGCCCAGGCCGCGGCGGAGAAAAGATCGATCTGCCGCGAGAACCGCTACATCGGCTACTTCTGCAGCGAGGGGGGGGACGAGACGGTCATTTATCTTGAGGGCTGGCGGGAGTTGAGCGAGCTCGACCGAAGGATGATCGAGATTTTCTGCAGCAACGTGCAGGTCGCCTATGAAAACGTCCTTCTCAACCAGGAGATCGAAGGGACCCAGAAGGAGATCATCTACACCCTGGGCGAGCTTGCCGACATGCGTTCGGTGGAAACCGGCAACCATGTCCACCGGGTTGCCGAGTACTGCCGGCTGCTTGCCGAAAAATACGGCCTGAGCCAGCGGGAGGTGGAGATCATCCGTCTGGCCGCCTCCATGCACGATATCGGCAAGGTAGCCATTCCCGACGCCATCCTCAACAAACGCGGGGCGCTGACCGCCGAAGAGTTTGAAATCATGAAGACGCACACCGTGCGGGCCCAGGAAATGCTGGGGCTTTCCGACCGGGAGATCATCAAGACCGCCATCGTCATCGCCGTCCAGCACCATGAGCGCTACGACGGCAGCGGCTATCCCAGGGGACTCAAGGGGGAGGAGATCCACATCAGCGCGAGGATCACCGCCCTCGCCGACGTCTTCGACGCCCTCTGCAACGACCGCAGCTATCGGAAGGCCTGGGGCATGGAGGATGTCCTCGCCCTGATTCGCAAGGAACGCGGCCGCCATTTCGATCCGGTGCTGGTCGATATCTTCCTCGCCAACTTCGAGCAGATCATTCAGATAAAAAACAGCCTGGCCGGTTAGTCTTTCCGCAGCGCCGTGGCCAGTCCCGGCCACAGTCTCGCCAGTTCTTCCCGGTTTTTGAAGGCAAGGGTGAGCTCCACCCGATCCTCTTCAAAGGAGGGGGAGTGGCCCAGACGCGCGGAGGGAGGCAGCCCGAGGGCGGTGGTGAAGCGGCGGAAGTCGAGTTCCGCTTCGTGGAGACGGGGAGAGCGCAGCCCGCCCAACCACTGCATGAGCCTGGCCGTCTTCTGGGGGATGTTGCCTTCGCCGGCCTGGGCGAGGATTTCCCGGGCCTCGGGCCGACCGAGGATCGCCATCACCGTGGTGCCGCTCCGGGCCGCCAGCTCCCGGCAGGTGACGGAGAGTTTTTTCTGGTTGCTGGCGCTGAGCTTGAGCAGCTCCATCACCTCGAAAAGGGAGAGGCGGTCGGTGAAACTGCACTGCAAAAGCTCCCGGGCCACCCCCTCGTGGAGAAAGCCCTGGTGCAGGGCCAGCAGCAGAGGATCTTCCAGGGAGAGCAGTTGCAGAAGCTTTTTGCCGTTCACCGGGTGGGGTTCAAGACCAAGCTGGGGCAGAAAGGCGCAGGCCTTCTCCTCGCCGACCAGCTCCACCATCTTCGCAAAAAAAATCGCCTGCTCGATCACGCTTGCCTCGCCACGGAGCAGGGTTTCCTCCAGGCTCACGGCCAGTGCCTCTGCCGGGCTGGTCTCCTTGGGCAGGATCAGGCAAACCGTGGAAACCAGCTGCCGGGTCTGCTGGGCGGCGAGAAGACGCCTGCGGCCGGCCACGAGCTGCAGCAGCGCGGTACCCTGTTCCTTGAGGATCGGCGGATGGAGTATGCCGGAGCGGGCGATGGAGGCAAGCAGCCTTTCGCTGGGCAGACGGGCTCCTTCCGGGGCGAGGGCATAGGTGCTGTCCTCAAAATCGATGTTCTGAAGGTTGACGAGGCTTGAGCGGCAGGTTGGCGGCATGGCGGTATTCCCGGAGGGGCTGGGCCGGAGCGGGCCGGCGGAGTCATCACTTGCGGAGTTCGACAATCCTTTCGCTCTTGGGAAACATCCGCTGGTGGAGGAAGCCGGAAAGGCCGATCATCAGGACGAGCAGGATCAGCTGCGCGGCGGTGTGGTTTTCCGGGTGGATCAGGGAAAGGATGGTGAGGACAAAGAGAAACTGGTAGCCAATCCTGCGGAAGCGCAGGATCTCGCGCAGCAGGTAAATGTTGATCACCGGCGCCACCAGAGAGATGAGCAGGAAGAGGTCGAGAGCGCCGAAGGAAAAGGCGGTGAGCAGTTTCCTGGCGGTGACAAAGGTGAGCAGCAGCACCAGGGCGAGGTTGTGGAGCTGGTATTTTTTGCGCTCCGCCGGGTGGGAGATGTTGTTGATGAAAAAAAGGAGCTTCTGAGGATCTTCCGTTTCCTTCAGCTCGGCGAGCACCGCCTGGCGACTCTTGCCCGTGAGCAGCAGCCTTTCTATTTTTCCCTCGACGTTTTCCGCCATCTGCCATCCCCTCGTCTGAATTTCTCCCCATCTTTACCGCATAAGCGGCAAAGCGGCACCCATTTTTTCTTGCCTTGCGGGGCGTAAATGAGAGGATGGCCGGGACGCCCTTGGCAATCACGACGCAGCGGCGCCAGCAAAAATACCTTGCCTTGGCGCCTCTTTTTTTTTAAGGTGACCACCTGGTCACATTATGGAAAAGTGTTTCACAGAGCCCAAACCCACCTTTTTCAACCTGCCGCCCGAAAAACAGGAGAACATCCTGGCCGCGGCCGTGGCGGAGTTTGCCGAGCAGGGCTACCAGCGCGCCAGCGTCAACAGTATTGTCCGGCGTCTTGGCATCGCCAAGGGCTCTCTCTACCAGTATTTCGACAACAAGGAGGCCCTCTTCCTCCATGTCTTTGATCAGTTCACCCGCAAGGTGAAGCAGCAGGTGAAGAAATCGGTTGCCGAGAGTCAGGGCCATGATTTCTTCTTGCTCACCAGGGAGGCCCTGCTGGCCGGCATCGACTTCATCGTCGAGTATCCCGAGTTTTTCCAGATCTATCTCAAGGTGCTCTTTGAACAGGATGTGCCGAGGCGGGAAGAGCTTGTGGCCAGGGTCCGTCTTTTTTCGCTGGAATATTTCGGCCCCCTCTGCGAACTGGCCAAGGAGCAGGGAATGTTGCGTCAGGATCTTTCCTGCCGGCTGGTGGTTTTTCTTCTCGATGCCACATTGGACCGCTTCCTGCAGGCGTATGCGCAGCCCTATCTTGACGGAGGGCTGGGGCTGGCAGGCATGTCGCGGGAACGGCTGCATGCCGAAATCGATACTGTCATCACTGTGTTGCGCAACGGCTTGCAGCCGTAGCGAAAAGGAGAAGTGTACATGGAAAGCATGATTGCGGCGGCCGGCTTCGGCGATATCCTCGACAAGGTCAAGGCCGGGGAGCGGCTCACTTTTGCCGACGGGGTCCGGCTCTACAAAAGCAATGAAATCCTGGCTCTGGGCTTTCTCGCCAACCTGGTCCGCGAGAGGAAGAACGGCGACCGGGCCTACTTCATCTACAATCAGCACGTCAATTATTCCAATATCTGCACCAATCTTTGCAAGTTCTGCGCCTTTGGCAAGGCCAAGGATTCCGACCAGGCCTACGAGATGAGCGTCGAGGAGGTCAAGGCCAAGATCCGCGAGCGCCTGGCCGAGCCCATCAGCGAGGTCCATGTGGTGGGCGGCATCCATCCCGATCTGCCTTACAGCTATTACCTGGAGATGCTGCGCGGCATCAAGGAGGTGCGGCCGGAGATCCATATCCAGGCCTTCACCTGCGTGGAGATCGCCCACTTGGCCGAGCTGGCCGGCAAATCCGTGGCCGCGACCCTGGAGGAGCTGGTGGCCGCCGGCCTGGGCTCCATTCCCGGCGGCGGCGCAGAGGTGTTCAGCCCGCGGATCAGACAGCGCACCTGCGAGAAGAAGCTTTCCGGCGAGGGGTGGCTGGAGGTGGCCAAGACCGCCCACCGTCTGGGCCTGAAAAGCAACGCCACCATGCTCTATGGCCATATTGAAACCCTGGAGGAGCGGGTGGAGCATCTGGACCAGCTGCGCGCGGCCCAGGACGAGACCGGCGGGTTTCTCACCTTCATTCCCCTGGCCTTTCATCCCCGGAACACCGAGCTTGCCAACCTCTCCCGGACCACCGGCCTGGACGACCTGAAGAATATCGCGGTCTCAAGGCTTTACCTGGACAACTTCCCGCACATCAAAGGCTACTGGGTGATGATCGGCCCCAAGCTCGCCCAAGTGGCGCTCTCTTTCGGCGCCGACGACATGGACGGCACGGTGAAGGAGGAGCGGATCACCCGGATGGCGGGCGGAGAGACCTCCGGAATCATGGCCGATACCGAGCTGGTGCGCCTGATCAGGGAAGCCGGCCGCCGGCCGGTGGAGCGGGATACCCTCTACAACGTGATCAAGGAATACTGAAGAGGCGTCAGTCGTCAGCTTTCAGCCATCAGCTGGCAGCTGATAGCTCAACGCTCGCCACGGGAGTGACATGGATATACAGCAGAGCATCGACAAAATTCTTTCCGGTGAACGCATCCAGGGCGAGGAGTTTCTGGCCCTGGCCTCCGCTGCCGACTTTTATCAGCTCGGGTTTCTGGCCAATGCCGTAAGAAAGCGCAAGCATCCCGAGCCCATGGTCACCTATGTGATCGACCGCAATATCAACTACACCGACATCTGCGTCTCCGCCTGCAAGTTCTGCGCTTTTTTCAAGGCGCCCGAGGACGCGGCCGGTTCGGTCCTTTCCTTTGCCGAACTTGCCGAGAAGATCAAGGAAACCCAGGCCCTGGGCGGCACCCAGATCCTTCTCCAGGGCGGGCTCCATCCGGACAAGCCTCTGGAATTCTATGAGGAGATGCTCCGCTTCATCAAGGGGTTCGGGATCCATATCCACGGTTTTTCCCCGCCCGAGGTCTGCCACTTTGCCGGGCTTTCCGGCCTTTCCGTGCGGGAGGTGCTGATCCGCCTGCAACAGGCCGGGCTCGATTCCATTCCCGGCGGCGGGGCGGAGATCCTCTCCGACCGGGTCCGGCAGGAGACGGCGCCGCGCAAGTGCTCAGCCGACCAGTGGATCGGGGTCATGGAAGAGGCGCATAAGCTTGGCATGCGCACCACCGCCACCATGATGTTCGGCCATATCGAGTCCATGGGAGAGCGGCTGGAGCATCTCACCCGGGTGCGCGACCTCCAGGACCGCACCGGCGGCTTCACCGCCTTCATCCCCTGGCCCTTTCAGCCGGACAACACGGTACTTGCCCATCTGCCCAAGACCACGGCCATGGACTATCTGAAGATGCTGGCCCTTTCCCGGATCTTTTTCGACAATATCGACAATATCCAGGCCTCCTGGGTGACCCAGGGCCCGAAGATCGCCCAGCTCTCCCTCTTTTTCGGGGCCAATGACTTCGGCAGCACCATGATCGAGGAAAATGTGGTTGCCGCCGCCGGGGTAGGCTTCCGCCTCTCGGAGCAGGAGATCAGAACCCTGGTGGAAGAGGCCGGCTTCCGGCCCTGCCAGAGGCGCATGGATTATACCCTGGTTTCCCGGGAACGGTGAGGGGAAGAGAAGCCATGCAGGAATACCCCCGTTATCTTTATCGCGCCCCCTTTGTGGTGACCGGAACCGGCCCGGTTCTGGTCGATGGCGCGGTGCTCACCGAGGAGGGCGTGGTCACCGCCGTGGGGCCCTTTGCCGAGTTGCGAGGCGCCGATGCCAAGCTGGAGGAGTATGACGGCCATGTCATCGTTCCCGGTCTCGTCAACGGCCACGCCCATCTCGAGCTTTCCCACCTTGCCGACCTGAGCCGGGAGGGGCAGGGTACGCCGCCCGCGGACATGACGGTCTGGATCCGCGAGCTGCTCGCGGCCCGGGCCCTGGCCCAGGATGAAGCGGAAAACGACCTGGCCGCGCGCCTGGCCCTGGCCCGGCTCTACGCCGGAGGCTGCCGGGCGGTGCTCGACATCGGCAACCTGCCGGAAAGCCGTTTCATCGGCGAGGATTTCAAGACCCAGGTCTATTTCCATCTCGAACTCTTCGGCCTGAGCGGCGAGGTGGAGCAGGCGGCCTTGGACAGCCTGCGCGCTCAGCCGGCGGATATCTGTTGCACCGCCCATGCCCCTTATTCCTCGGGGCCTGCCCTGATCCGGGCCGCTAAGGAGCGGGCGAGAGGGCAGGGAGCGCCCTTTCCCATCCATGTCGCCGAGTCGGCGGCGGAGGACGCGTTTCTGCGGACCGGCGGCGGGCCTTTTGCCGATTTTCTCCAGGAAAAAGGGCTGATGGGCGATGCCTTTGCCGTTCCCGGCTGCGGCGCGGTCAGCTATCTTGATGCCCTTGGCGTGCTCGATGAAAAGACCCTCTGCGTCCATGGGGTGCATGTCTCCGACGCGGAGATCGCCATTCTCGCCAGGCGGGGGGCGGCGGTCTGTCTCTGCCCGGGCAGCAATCGTTTTCTCGGCGTCGGCACCGCCCCCCTCGCCAGGTATCTGGCCGCCGGCGTGCCCCTGCTCCTCGGCACGGACAGCCTGGCCAGCAACCCGGAACTCAGCCTCTGGCGGGAGATGCAGCTGCTCCGGCAGGAGCACCCGGAGGTGGATCCGGCCGCAGTCTTCGCCATGGCCACGGAAAACGGGGGCAGATTTCTTGGGCTTGGTCACCGGCTCGGGGTGATCGCCCCCGGCGTTGGCGCTTCCTCGCTGCTGGCGGTGCGCTGCGCGGCCCAAAGCGTGGAGGCGATGTTTGCGAAACTCACCACGGTCGGCAGCGAGGTCAGGCTGGAGTGGCTCGAATAAGCAGAGAAAAGATTGGGCGGCAGACGTACCAGCGCGGGTCTGAGCGTCCTTGCCTTGCAGCGTGGCACAGATGAGTGGAGCCAAAAGAGAGATGAAGGCCCGGATCGGCATGGTGAATTTCATCAACACCGCCCCCCTCTATGAGGTTTGGCGGCAAAGCGTGCATCGCCCCGAATGGCGGGTGACCGAGGCGCCGCCCTCGGCGCTGAATCGCCTGCTTTTCGAGGGAGGGCTTGACCTCGGCTTCATCTCTTCCCATGAGTATGCCCTCCATTCCGAGCAGTACAAGATCCTCGGCAATCTTTCCATTTCCGCCACCGGACCGGTGGGCAGCGTCTTTCTCTTCTCCGAGGTGCCGGTGGAGGAACTTGACGGCCGGCTTGTTCTGCTCAGTTCCCAGTCGCAGACCTCGGTGAGCCTGGTGAAGATCCTCCTTGAGGAGTTTTACGGGCTGCGTCCCCGCTATGTTTCCGGGCTGGCCAGCGAGCTTGGCGACGAGCTGCTCCGGCCTGCCGCGGTTTTGGCCATCGGGGACGAAGCCCTGCGCCTGGGCGAGTCCGCCCTCTATCCGCACCGCCTCGATCTCAGCGTCTCCTGGCAGGAGCGGACCGGGCTGCCCTTTGTTTTCGCGGTCTGGGCGGTGCGGGAGGAGTTCTGCCAGCGGGATCCGGACACGGTTTTTGCCATCCATCAGGAACTGCTTCGCTGCATCGAAGAGGGCAGGGAGCGGCTGCCCGAGATCAGCAGGGCGGTGGCGCCCAGGATCCCGATGCCGGCGGAAGCCTGTCTGCGCTATCTGCAGAGGATCGAATATGACCTGGGACCGGAAAAGCAGGAGGCGCTCAACCGTTTTTTCGAGTATCTTGTCAAGCGCGGCGAGGTTCCGCCCGCGGCCCTGCCCCTCAAGGTGTGTGGAGGGTAACGCGGAGGCAGGAAGTCGGGACGGAGTGAAAAAAGAGGCGCACAATCCACGAAACGGCTCGTAATGACAGAAGAAAATTCTTTTGTTGATTTCGCGGCAACAATATGCTGGCGGGAACATGCAGAACCCAGACGAAAAGAAAAAATTTGTTCAGGCGAAATTCTCCGCCATCAGCGGGAAGTACGATTTTCTCAATTCGGTCCTGAGCTTTCAGATCGACCGCTACTGGCGCTGGGTCACCACCCGGGAGCTCAGGGAGTTTCCGCAGGGGATCGTCCTCGATCTCTGCGCCGGCACCCTTCCGCTCTCGCTGGAGCTTACCCGCCAGGCCAGGGAGCGCAAGGTGCTGGCCGTTGATTTCTGCGAGGGGATGCTGCGGGCCGGCGTCAGCACCCTGCCCGCCGACGGCCGCCGGGATCGGATTGGGCCGGTGGTGGGCGACGGCGAGCAGATCCCGGTGCGGGACAACAGCGTCTGGGGGGTGACGGTGGCCTTTGGGGTGCGCAATCTGGCCCGCACCCAACAGGGGCTCAACGAGATGCACCGGGTCCTGAAGCCTGGCGGCAAGCTGCTGGTCCTCGAATTTTCCCGACCGCAGAACCCGGTGATCAAGCCGATTTACAGCTTTTATCTCAACCGGGTGCTGCCCAGGGTCGCCGGCTTTGTTTCCGGCGACAAGGAGGCCTACGACTATCTGGCCAGCTCCATCGCCGCCTTCTATGCCCCGGATGAACTTTTGGGAATGCTCAACAAGGCTGGCTTCGCCAGGACTTACCACAAGCCCCTCACCTTCGGAGTGGTGACGGTCTATGTGGGGGTTAAAGGGTAGGCAAGGCCATGCGGAAAAAAATCATCCTGGCCATAACCGGCGCCACCGGCTCACTCTATGCCCTGGAACTGCTCAAGCTTCTGCAGGGGCTCGACGTCGAGGTGCATGGCCTGCTCTCCGAGGCAGGGGAGCAGGTATTACGTCTTGAGCTTGGCCTGTACCGCCGGGATCTTGACCACTACGTGGCGTGCTGGCATGAGAGCAACGACTTTGCCGCTCCCATTGCCAGTGGCTCCAGCGGCTTTGCCGCCATGGCGGTGCTGCCCTGCACCATGGGCAGCCTCGCCGCCATTGCCAACGGCATCTGCGGCAACCTGATCCACCGGGCCGCCGACGTCATGCTCAAGGAGCGGCGGCCTCTGCTGCTGGCGGTGCGGGAAACCCCCTTGAACAGAACCCATCTCGCCAACATGCTCAAGGCCCACGAGGCAGGCGCCATCATCTGCCCGCCCATGCCGGCCTTTTACCACAAGCCGGCGGACCTGGAAGAGATGGCCAGATTTTATGCCGGCCGGGTGGCGGAGCTGCTGGGTTTTCAGATTGCCTCCCTGCCGCGCTGGACGGGAATACAGTAAAAAGAGGCCATCGGCCCCTCCGGAGTGAGAGGTTTACTCCTGCCCGGCCGTTTCCGGCGCCTGTCGCCGCCGGGCTGGACGAGTGGCGAAATCAAGGGTGTCTCAAGGTGTACAACAAAATCAAAATACTGCTCGAGATGATCAAGTTCGAGCACACTGTTTTTGCCTTGCCTTTTGCCCTCATGGGCGCCTTTTTGGCCAGAAGGGGAGTGCCGGCGGCCGGCACCTTCTTCTGGGTGGTGCTCGCCATGGTCGGCGCCCGCACCGCGGCCATGGGCTTCAACCGTATCGCCGACCGGCGCTTCGACGCCGCCAATCCCCGCACCGCCGACCGGGCCCTGCCCGCGGGCCTGGTCGGGCTTGCGGAAGCCTGGACCCTGGTCATACTCTTCAGCCTGCTCTTCTTCTTCGCCTGCTACAACCTCAACCGCCTCACCCTGCTTCTCTCGCCCTTTGCCCTGGGGCTCACCTTTCTCTATTCGCTCACCAAGCGCTTCACCTGGCTCTGTCATGTCGTGCTGGGCATAGCCCTGGCCTTCTCGCCCCTGGGCGGCTGGGTGGCGGTGCGGGGGACATTGGGCGATTTCCCCTTCGTGCTCTCGCTCGGGGTCCTCTTCTGGGTGGCGGGCTTCGACATGGTCTACGCCTGCCTGGACGCGGATTTCGATCGGGGGGCGGGTCTTTATTCCCTGCCTTCCCGTTTCGGCAGAAAACGGGCCTTTCATCTGGCGGTTTTTTTTCATCTGCTGGCCTTCCTTTTGTTTCTGCTCACTGGTATAGTGTCGCAGCTGAACTATTTCTACTACCTCGGCATAGTCCTTACCGCCGGCGCTCTTTTTTATCAGCATATTGCTGTCAATCCCAAGGATCTGTCCCGCATACAGCTTTCGTTTTTCACCCTGAACGGGCTGATCAGCCTTACCCTGTTTGTCGCCACCTGGCTTTCCCTGGTGGTTTGATGGAATACTCTTTTCGAGAAGGAACCCATATGCAATACCAGAAACTCCGTTCTGCCCTTGTTTTGTTCTGCGCTGTTCTCTCCTTCGCCATGCTGGCCGGCCACGACGCCCAGGCCGCACCTGAAAAAAAATCGGCCGAGGTCGCCGCCTTTGTCAATGGCGAGCCCATCATAAGCGCGGCCGTCGACGGGGAGGCAAAGGGGATACTCCAGCGCTTTTACGCCCAGGGGCAGCAGCCCGGGGAAGCTGAGCTGGCCACCATCCGCACCTCCGCCCTGGACAAGTTGATCAAGCTCGAACTGCTGAGCCAGGCGAGCAAGAAGGCAGGTTTTGCCGTGGATGCGGCGGAGGTTGAGAATGAGTTGAACGGCTACAAGAAGAATTTCAGTAATGAGGGGGAGTTCACCAAGGCCCTTGCCGCGGCAGGCATGAGCGAGGCGGAACTCAAGAAGCAGATCGGCAAGAACTTTGCCATACAGAAGTTCATCGAAAGCAATTTCAAGGGCAAGGTGCAGATCTCTGAAAAGGATGCCCAGGATTTTTACAGCAGCAACAAGGAAAAATTCGAGCAGCCCGAAATGGTGCATGCCCGCCACATCCTGATCCTTGCCAAGGAAGGCGACGCCAAGGCGGACAAGGACCGCAAGCGCGAGAAGCTGAACCAGATCAAAAAAGAGCTGAAAAACGGTGCGGATTTCGTTGAGCTGGCCAAGCGTTTTTCCGAGGGGCCGAGCAAGGATCAGGGCGGCGATCTGGGCTTTTTCGCCCGCGGCCAGATGGTGAAGCCCTTCGAAGCGGCTGCTTTTTCCATGATGCCCGGCGACGTCAGCGATATCGTCGAGACCGAATTCGGCTATCATCTCATCAAGCTGGAAGAAAAGCGCCCGGCAAAGACCGTCAGCTTCGACGAGGCCAAGGCCAAGATCATGGCCTATCTTTCCCAGGAGAAGCTCAACGCCAATATCGAGGCCTATGTGACCGAGGCGAGAAGCAAGGCCGACGTCAAGATTGTCGGCCAGACGCAGGGGAAAAAATAGTAGGGACTCCGGTCTGCTGAAAGAGGGATCGACGGCAAGAAGGGCCGCCTTGCCTGGGCAGGGTGGCCCTTCTTGCGTTCAGCGTCCTCTTGCGTCCTCCTCGTCGTGGCTTGCGGCCAGCAGGCAGAGCGGGTCAAGAAGTCGAGCCTTTCCGGGTTGGGTCAGGATCGACCAGTTCAGGTCGGCGGGGCGGAGGTCGGGGGGCAGCCAGGCGAGGGTGAGATGGAGGTGGGGCGGGGGAGGCGCTGGCCTCTTGTTTGTGGGGGGCGCTATCCGGGCCACCGCTTCTCCCATGGCCAGCCGTTCCCCCTCTCCTCTCAGCGGCAGGGTATGACCATACAGCGAATGGAGCCTCCAGCCCTCGTCATTCAGCAACTCATGCGCCAGGACCACGGTCTGGCCCAGGAAGTCGGCGAAGCTTTTCACCACTTCTCCCGCATAGACGGCTGGAACACTGAGTCCCGCCGGCAGGGGGTGTGTCCGGCCGTCTCTGTCTTCGAAGATGGCGAGATCCACCCCCTCGTGCGGGATTTTGCGCATCCCTTCGCGCCACCATTTTTCCCGGGTACGAAAGAGCATGCCGGCCTGGAAGCGGAAGCGGGAAAAGCGCCGGTCCGCCAGGGAGGCACTCCTGCCCAGACAGGGGTAAAAAGTGGAAGGCGGCAGGGACGGCATTGCCTCACCCGCAGGCTTTCTGCCAGAAGGAGGCGATCAGCCCGTAGAGGCAGTTGAGGCCCACCACCAGCAGGGGGGTGAGAAGCCCGGCCTTGAGGCCGAGAAGGCCCAGGCCCATGTCCGGCATGACCACCAGCAGCATCATGGCCGAAGGAAAGAGGCTCATCAGGATGCCGCGCCAGGCGGTTTGTGCCTTGCAGACCGGCAGGAGGAGGAGAAAGGCCCAGATTCCGCCCCAGACCAGGCGCGGATAGAGCCAGGGGCCGGTGAATTGCGGGTTGAGTTTGATTCCGAGCCAGGCGGTGACCCCGGCCTGGCCCAGGAGCCAGATGTTGATGCTGTCCACGAGGGCGCCCAGGGCGCCGCCGCTGAATGCCCCGCTGATCTTGCGTATCATCTCCCTGCCTCCTCTGCGGAATTTTTCTGGCACCAGGTGAGCAGGATGGGATAGCGGCGGCCATTTTTCAGCACCGCATGCACCTCCCGGCTGGCCGCCTGCCGAACCCCATGGCGCTGGAACAGGCCAAGCAGCAGGGCCGGGTCAATCCCGAAGTGGGCGACGCCGCTGTTTTCCTCGTGGAAGCTGCCGTCCTCCGGCGCCAGATCCGCCACCGCCAGATAGCCGCCGGGCCGGAGGGAGGAGAAAAGGCGGTCGGTCACCGTTTCGAGGTCGGCGATGTGGTGCATGGCCATGCCGCTGACGATCAGGTCGAAGGTTTCCGCGGTCGGGTCCTCCCGGCTCAGGTCGCGGACAACGGTGCTGATGTTTGCCACGCCTTCCTCCCGTGTTTTTTCCCGGAGCACGGCCAGCATGCCGGGGGAGCTGTCCATGGCGAGAACGGAATGGACCAGGGGGCTTATGGCCCTGGAGATCATGCCGGTGCCGCAGCCATATTCCAAAACCCGCATGGACGGCTGCAGAGAAATATGGCTGCGCAGGCCGGCGACGATGGCCGCGGCCAGGGCTACCCGCAAGGGCTTTTCCTCCCAGGTGGCCGCCGCTTCGTCGAAACGGGCCACGTTTTTCTCGTGTTCGGGCGGGATGGTGTGCATGGTTCCCCTCTGACGGCTGCTGTTCTTCATGGCGGAAAAAAACTGTTTCACCTTAGCGAGTCGCTCTTTTTCCTGCTCTAAAAAAATGCGCCGGCCTTGCGAAAGAGGGTATCCCCGTCCGCTTGTATCGGGAACCACGCCTGTCCTTTCTTGCTCAGGCCCGGTCTCTTTCCCTTTGGACAGGTCCGGCAAACTGGTATAATGCACAAATCCATTCCGTGTTGTCTTTGCTTGGTCGGACTGTAAGGGATTGTGGAATACGCTTTATGAAAGATGGTAAATATGCGCTCCTGCTCGCCGTTCGCCCCATGCATTCTCTCGGGGAGGAAGCACTCGGCAAGCGGTGGCCTGACTTCCTCAAGGCGTTTCGGAGTCTTCTGCTGCAAGTCGGCGTGGAAGTGCCCGGCGGCGACGAACAGCTTTATCTTCTGGAGTATGACGAGCCCTATGCGGCGCTCACTTCCTTTTTTGAAAGCCTGACCCTTCTGAAAAAAAAGGAATGGCAGGGGCGGGGCGGGGCGATTCCCCTCCAGGCCATCCTGCACCTGCAACGCAAAAAAGATCCCCCTCCCGAATTCTTCACCGCCACTTCCTCTCTCTGGAGCGTTTTGCAGCCGGAGCTTTTTCATGTCAGCCGTACGCTCAAGGTGCAGTGGGAGCAGCTTTTTGCCGGGAAAAAGCTGCCGGCCCATCGTTTTGTCGATGTGGAGGCCGGCATTTTTCAGGTGCAGTTCGCCGAGGATGCCAGCAAGATCAGACGGGAGAAACTTTTCCCCGGCAGGTATCTTGCCGCGCAGGGAAAATACAAGGAGTGCTTCTACTGCGGGCTGGCCAATCACGTCCCGGCCAATTGCCCCACCAAGCTCCTGGCCATGGACGCCCGAGGGGTACATCTTGTCGGCTATCAGCCACTTGCGCAGATCGACGCGCTTTTTCAGAAGGACATGGCCGACCCGAAGGCCATGCAGGAGCTTCTTGCCCGCGCTGTCGCCGATCCAGCCTTGCTCCGCAAGGATCCGGCCCTGCAGGTCATTCTGGCCTATTTCGATATCTATCTCATCTACCAGCCCCGGTTTCTCGGCTATGCAGCCTTTTCCATCAGCCCGGCCTGGGACGGCAGCGGCAGGCTTGACCGGGTCAAGGTGGGGAGTCGGACCCTCTACAACGGCTTTGATTGCCTGCGGGTCGGCAAGTACAAGGAAGCCTTCGATCTGCTGGCGGCGGAAAGTCAGGCCATTGCCGGCAAACAGTTTTACGCCACCATCGGCCAGGCCTTCATCTCCCTGGAACGGGGGCGCCTGGGCGACATGGCCCAGTTTCTGCAAATGGCCGGCAACCTGGCCAGCACCGAAAAAGAGAAGATCTATATCAGTCTGTTGCTGGCCCGCTTCCACAGTCTTGCCGGCCATGCCTGGAAGGCGGAACAGGTGATGCAGTCGGTCGTCAATCTNNTGCCAGGAGGTCCTCTACCGTGCTGTGCAGAATTCCGCCGCCTTGGGAGGGGGGCAGAGCGCCATCCCGCTGATCCGAAAGCTCACCACCAGCGAGCGCAGGTATTTTCTGGCCCTGCTCATGGATCCGGCTCTCTTGCCCATCGGCAGTCTGGTGGAAAACGTGCTGACCTCGGTGCTGGAGGCAAAGAGCAAGGAGGCGCGGGAGAATTTCAGCGTGGCCCGCAACGACTATGCCGAGCTTGCGGCCTGGGTCGGTGAGGAGGATGAGGAGCTGGCGGGCAATCTCAANNCAGGTCGACGAGGCGGCCCTCGGGTGGGGCGCGCACAGCCGTTACTGGCAGGGCTATCCTTATCAGATGTTTTTCCGTGACTTCAGCGCTACCCTTTCAACCGCGAAACGAAAATTCGTGGAAGCAAGAAGCGTGGCCGGTGAAAACCTCGCCACGGCCAAGGCCCGTCTCGCCCAAGGGGAAAGATACCTCGCCGATCTCCAGAAGATGACCGAGCGCATGCAGCGTCTGAAAGTGGCCCTGGATACCCTGCGGGCCTTCGTGAGGAAGCTTCTTGCCACGGAATTGATCTGCAGCGCTCTCATGTTCCTTGCCTTGCCGGTCATCACGCTGCTGCTCGCGGACAGCCTCGATCCGGAGTTTGTCCGGCTGGCGAGGGACCCGCGTGTCCAGAAGAAGGCGATGTTTGTCGTCAATATGTTGGTGGCGCCCTTTTTGGCCCTGGCCTTGACCATTCGCTTCATGACCCGACAATAAAGGCCCCACGAAAAGTCCTGCCCAGGGGATGGGATTTTGCCCAGGACGCCGATCCATCATCCTGCCCATTGCGAAAAGGGAGATCGCCATGCAAAACGATTCGACCATTGAATCCTTTCTCGCGAGGCAACGGCAGGCAGGCAAAAGGCCCAACGCCCTGATCGAGGCAAAGAGCCCCTACCTGCTCCAGCATGCCTTTCAGCCGGTGGCCTGGCTCCCCTGGGGCGAAGAAGCCTTTACCAGGGCCCGCTCCGAGGATAAGCCCATCTTCCTTTCCATCGGCTACTCCACCTGCCACNNCTGCCACTGGTGTCATGTCATGGCTGCGGAATCTTTTTCCGATCCTGAGCTCGCCGCCACCCTCAATCAGGACTTCGTTCCCGTCAAGCTTGACCGGGAGGAACGGCCGGATATCGACCATATCTACATGACGGCGGTACAGGCCCTGACCGGGCAGGGAGGCTGGCCGCTCTCGGTGTTTCTCACTCCCGACCTCAAGCCAATTTACGGGGGGAGCTATTTCCCTCCCCAGCCACGGCACGGCCTGCCAGGCTTTGCCCAGGTGTTGGCCGCCGTTCTCGACGCCTGGCGGAACCGGCGCTTTCAACTCATGGAATCCTCTCGCCGCCTCCTCGCCCGTCTCGGCGAGGAGGCGGCCGGCGAGGAGGAGGTGGCTGCCGGCGATCTCGCCGACAGGGCCTACGCGCGGATGGTTGCCGACTTCGATGCCAGGGATGGCGGTTTTGGCAGGGAGCCCAAGTTCCCGAGGCCGGTACTCTTCAATTTTCTCCTCCGCCACGGTTGGAAAAATCAAGGGGTTCGGGAACAGGCGTGGGCGATGACTTTTTTTACCCTGCGAAAAATGGCGGGGGGCGGCATCTACGACCAGATCGGCGGCGGCTTCCATCGCTATGCGGTGGACCGGCGGTGGCAAACGCCCCATTTCGAGAAGATGCTCTACGATCAGGCCCAGCTCGCCCTCACTTTTCTCGAAGCCTTCCAGGTCGGCCAGGATCCCTTTTACGCCGAGGTCGCTCAGGATATCCTCGCCTATGCCCTGAGGGAGCTGCTCAGTCCGGAGGGCGGCTTCTACTCCGCCGAGGACGCGGACAGCGCCGAGGCAGGCAACCCCGCCCGCCACGGGGAAGGGCTTTTCTATCTCTGGAGCCGCGGCGAGCTTGTTTCCGTGCTGGGGGAGGAGGCGGGAGAGGTCTTTGCCTTCCACTACGGGGCGGAGGAGGGCGGCAATGTCCAGGAAGACCCGCATGGCGACTTTGCCGGCAAAAATATCCTTCATGTCGCCCACCCTCTTGAGGAAACCGCGGCGAGATTTCATAAAAGCGAAGCGGAGCTCGCCACCCTCCTCGAACGGGCCCGGCAGAAACTTTTTCTGGTCAGGAAGAAGCGGCCCAAGCCGCATCTGGACGACAAGATCATCACCTCCTGGAACGGGCTGATGCTCGGCGCCCTGGCCCGTGCCGCCCGGATCCTGGGGGAGAAGCGCTATCTTGACGCGGCGGAGCGGCTCGCCCGTTTTCTCAGGGCCAGGCTCTATCTGCCGGGCGAGCGAAGGCTCCTCCGTCGCTTCCGGGCCGGCGAGGCCGGAGTATCCGGTCAGCTGGACGATTATGCCTTCCTGGCAAACGGTCTTCTTGAGCTTTACGAGGCCTCCTTTGCGGGGGAGTGGCTGGAGTGGGCCGTCGAACTCACGGAAAGGCAGATCGTGCTGTTCGGCGACCGGAAAGGCGGCGGCTTCTTTGATACGGACGGCAACGATCCCTCGGTCCTGCTCCGGCTGAAATCAGACTATGACGGCGCCGAGCCCACCGGCAACTCCCTGGCCGCCGCAAATCTTATCCGGCTCTCCTGGCTCACCGGACGCGAGGAATGGCGGCGGCTGGCCGCCGGGACCGTTGCCGCCTTTGCCGAGCGTTTGCGCGATTATCCTGCCAGCCTGCCGCAGCTGCTGGTCGCCCATGCCCTGCTGGCGGACAGCCCCAGGCAGCTCGTGCTGGCTGGCAAGCTTGGCCGACCGGACACCGAGTTGCTGCTCTCGGTGCTGCGCAAGCGCTTTCTGCCAAACGTTCTCCTGCTTCTCGCCGATGGCGGGGAGGGAGAGGAATTTCTCCGCCGCCAGCAGCGGGCAGAGGCCGACCTGTCGATGCGGGAGAAGAGGGCCACCTTGTATTTTTGCGAAGATTACAGGTGCCGGCCGCCGATCACCGAGCTGGCCGAACTGATGAAACTTCTCGACAGCCTGGCCCCGGATGGCGGATAATTTTTCGATCCCCATTCGGGGATCGATTTTTTAAAACCCAGACAGGGAAGAGAACGGTGTCTGTCTTTCCGGCGCCGGGAGGTGAGTATGGATGAGGAGAAGAGAGTGGGCGCCGTGGATCTCGAGGGTTTTGCCTCGGCCAGCGGCCTTGACGCCATCTTTGCCCCTTCCTCGGTGGCGGTGGTGGGCGCTTCCGGCCGAAAGGGGAGCGTGGGCCGGGCGGTTTTCAAGAACATCCTGGAAAGCGATTACAGCGGAGTTATCTACCCGGTCAACATCAAGGCCAGGTCGGTCTGCGGGGTGCGGGCCTATCCTTCCCTTGCCGACATCCCGGATCCCGTCGATCTGGCCGTGGTCATCGTCCCGGCGGCCATGACGCCGGCGGTGGCCAGGGAAGCGGCGGCCAAGGGGGTCCGGGGGCTGATCGTCATCTCGGCGGGCTTTAAGGAAACCGGCCCTGCCGGGGCGGCCATCGAAGAGGAGCTGCTCGCGGTCTGCCGCGAGCATGGCATCCGCCTGGTGGGCCCCAACTGCCTCGGACTCATCAATACCGACCCGGAAAAGGGGCTCAACGCGAGCTTCGCCCGCCGGAAGGCCAACCCGGGCAACATCGCTTTTGTCAGTCAGTCCGGCGCCCTCTGCACTGCGGTACTCGATTTTGCCGCCAAGAAGCAGATCGGCTTTTCCAAATTCATCTCGGTGGGCAACAAGGCGGATATCGGCGAGCTTGCCCTTATCCGCTACCTGCACGACGATCCGCAGACCAAGGTGATCATGCTCTACGTGGAAGAGCTGCGCCACGGCGCCGAGTTCATCGAAACGGTGCGGGAAATCACCGGCGGCGACAGGCCGACCCCCATCCTTGCCGTCAAATCGGGACGCACCGCCGAGGGCGCGGCCGCGGTCAGCTCGCACACCGGCTCCCTGGCCGGCACCGAAGCGGTCTACAACGCCCTCTTCGAGCAGTCCGGAGTCTTCCGCGCCCAGTCCATCGAGGAGCTCTTCGATTTCGCCATCGCCCTGGCCAGCCAGCCTCTGCCCGCCTCGAACCGGATCGCCATCATCACCAACGCCGGCGGCCCCGGCATCATCGCCACCGATGTCACCATCCATTCCGGCCTGCAGCTGGCCCGGCTCCAGAATGAAACCATGGAGGTGCTGCGCAGCCACCTGCCGGCGGCAGCCAACATCAAGAATCCGGTGGACGTGATCGGCGACGCCCGCTCCGACCGCTATCAGGCCGCGCTGGCGGCGGTGCTGAACGACGAGAACGTCGACGGCGTCATCTTCATCCTCACCCCGCAATCCATGACGGAGATAGAAGAAACCGCGGCCATCATCCCCACCCTGGCCAGGCGCAGCGGCAAGCCTGTGGTCGCTTCCTTCATGGGGCTGCTCGACGTCAGCACCGGCATCGAGATCCTCGAGCAGAACAACATCCCCCACTATCATTTCCCAGAGGGCGCGGCCCGGGCCATGGGCGCTCTCTATCAATACGCCAGCTGGCTGCACCGCCAGCACCTCAAGGAGTTTGCCCTGAGCGTGGACAAGGCGGCTGCTGCGGCGATCATCGCCGAGGCCCTGGCCGGCGGCCGGCAGTATCTCGGCGAGGTGGAGGGCAACGAGATCCTCAGGGCCTACGGCTTTCCGGTGATGCCGGCCATGCTGGCCACCAGCGCCGCGGAGGCGGGGCAGGCCGTGGAGCGCCTCGGCCCCTGCGCCATGAAGATCGTTTCCCCGCAGATCATTCACAAGTCGGATGTGGGCGGGGTGCGGGTCGGCATCGCCACCCCCGAGGCCGCCAGCCAGGCGTATGAAGCCATCGTGGCCTCGGCGCGAGCGCATGCGCCTGAGGCGGAAATCCGCGGGGTCTACATGCAGCGGATGGCGGAGGCCGGGGTCGAGGTTATTCTGGGCATCAAGCGCTACCGGAGTTTCGGGCCGCTCCTGATGTTCGGCCTGGGCGGAATCTTCGTGGAGATCTTCAAGGATGTCAGCTTCCGGCTGGCGCCGATCCGGCACAACGGTGCCAGGCACATGGTGCGTTCGATCAAGGCCTTCCCCATGCTCAACGGCGCCCGGGGCGCCGCGGTGGCCGACCAGGAGGCGCTGGAGCAATGCCTGCTCCGCCTTTCCCAGCTGGCCACTGACCATCCCGCCATTGCCGAGCTCGACATCAACCCCCTCATGGTCCATGCCGAGGGCAAGGGCTGCTCGGTGGCGGATTGCCGCATCCTCCTCAAAGAGGAATAGGGGGAAAGCGCTTTGTTTTGCTTGACTTTTTTGGCAAGATCAAGGCTAATATGAAGGCTGGGATTGGGCAGGCCTGCTGGTCACCGTGATTGTTCAACGCATAGAGGTTATATGAAGGCTGAATATCTGAACCCCTTCTTGCATGCCACCAGGAATGTGCTGGAAACCATGGCGCAAACCAAAGTCGCCAACCAGAAACCCTATCTGAAGGAAGGGGTTGCCACCTTCGGGGATGTGACCGGCATCATCGGCATGGCCTCCGAGAAGCTGGAAGGGAACATGATGATCAGCTTTCCGGAGGCCTGCATCCTGCAGATTGTCGCCAAGATGCTCATGGAGGCGCCCAAGGAGAAGATCGACGACGAGATTGTCGATGCGGTGGGCGAGCTGACCAACATGATCTGCGGCGGCGCCAAGGCCTCCTTCGGCAAGCTGGGGCTCAGCTTCGATCTGGCCACTCCCACCATGGTGACCGGCAAGGGGGTGGAGATCCATCAGCGCACCGACAGCCCCACCATCGTCATCCCCTTCAAGACCGATTTCGGCACCTTTGTCCTTGAGGCAAACCTGAGCGACAGGCATTGAACGGGGCCGGGAGGCTCGTTCGCAAACCCCGGCGGGCAGCCGTCAGGGTTTCGCCACGATCTCCCGCAGTGCCTCCGGCAATTCCGGAAAGCGGAAGGCAAAGCCGTTCTTCTGCAGCACCCCGGGTTTCATCCTGCACCCCTCCAGCAGCACGCTGCTCAATTCCCCCAGAACCAGACGCACCAGGAACGCGGGTACCCCCAGGAAGGTGGGCCGCCCGAGGACCGTACCCAGGGTTCTGGTGAACTCCTCGTTGCGCACCGGGTTGGGGGCGCTCATGTTGACCGGGCCTTCTATCGTACTGTTTTTCAGGAAAAAAAGGATGGCGGCCAGCAGATCGTCCAGATGAATCCAGGGAAACCACTGGCGGCCGTGCCCCAGTTTCCCGGCTACCCCCAGCCGGAACCCCGGCAGCATCTTCGCGAGGGCGCCGCCATTTTTCCCCAGCACGATGCCGACGCGCATGGTGATGACCCGTGCTTTGTCGTGCGCTTTATTGGCTTCCCCCTCCCAGGCCGCGCAGACCGAGGCGAGAAAATCGCTGCCCGGCATACCGTTTTCATACTTTTCCTCGTCGCCGCAAAAGCCATAGTACCCGGAGGCGCTGGTGTTTATTAAGGTAATGGGATGCGGCGAATGCGCAGGAATTGCATTGACGAGGTTGCGGGTGGATTCAACCCTGCTGGCAAGGATCTCTTGCTTCGCCTTGTTGGTCCAGCGGGTGAAGATGTTTGTCCCGGTGAGGTTGATGATCGCCTCGTGTGCTGGCACTTCTTGTTGCCAGGGGCCGGGAATGAGCGGCGAACCGGAAACCGTCCGGATGCGTGCGGCGAGATCGCCAATTTTTTTCTGGCTTCTGGCCAGGGCCGTTACCGTGTGCCCTTCCTGGAGTAATTTCCGGATGAGCGCCTGACCCAGAAATCCGGTGGATCCTGCGATGAATACCTTCATGGCAAGGTCTCCTGATGTTCGTTTGTTCCGCCCCTCGCTGTGTCGTTCCAGCGGAGGCGGCCCACCGAGCCGAAGGGGAAGAGCAGGGGGATGAGCCACCAGATCGACCACCAGCTCAAGCCGGATGCGGCCAGCCCGCCAGAGAGCAGGAGCGCCCAGGCAATGCAGATTCCCAGCAGAAAATAGACTGGCAGCATGAGCTTCCAGTAGGGCTGGTCCGGATGCCTCCATGGCGCTGCCATCATCACCACAAGCACGGCGAGAGCGGCAAGCAGAAACCCGGTCAATCCTGCGGCCAGCCGGCCTTGGACGGCCTGGAAGGCGGCCAGGAGAAAAACCCAGAGAAAGCCTCCCAGCCATCCCCCGATCCAGCCCGCTTTTTCCCCAGTTCTTTTGGCCATGATTCTCTTCCTTCGGTTTAGGTTAAGGATGCGCGGATGTGGTTTGCCTTCGAATCGATCAGGAGCTTTTTTTGAGTCCGGTTCAGTCGTTTGATCTGGCCTTCCCGCTGTGTCGCGTGAGCCCTGGAGGAGACCTTTTCGGCGTAGACCAATTCAACTGGCCGCCGCCCCCTGGTGTATTTCGCTCCCTTGTCCGGGGAGTTGTGTTCCGCCAACCTCCTGGTCAGGTCCTTGGCGATCCCGCAATAGAGGGAGCCGTCCTGGCAGCGGACCAGATAGACACACCAGGCGTTTGGGGGACTCTCCATCAGCCGCCAGCCTTTTTTGCCTGATGGCCAAGGCGGATCAGCTCCGCCAGCACCACCTCCCGGTGGTCGCCCTGCACCTCGATAACCCCCTTTTTCACGGTGCCGCCGCTGCCGCAGCGCTGTTTGAGCTGTTTGGCAAGGGCGATTAATTCCGGTTCGGTCAGCGCCAGACCGGTGATAAGGGTTACGCCGCTGCCCTTGCGGCCTTTGGTCTCGCGCGAGACCCGGACAATGCCGTCTCCCTGTGGAGTGGGCTTTTTCTGGCCGCAAACGCATTGGGCCACAGGCCAGCCGCACTTGGGGCAGGTCCGGCCATGCTCCGTGGAGTAGACCAGGCCGGAAGTGTTGGTTGATTTCTTGCGCATGGTCATTATTCCACCATCTTCAGCATGCCGTCAATGGTGGCAAGGCCGCCGAGCCAGAAGGCCGGGTCGTCCAGATTAACGCCAAAGGGCTTGAGCAGTTCGGCCGGGGTATTGCTGCCCCCGGCGCGTAAGAGCTCCAGGTATTTTGGCACAAAGGCAGTCTTGTCTTCCTGGTAGAGGTTATACAGGGCGAGCACCAGCAGTTCGCCGAAGGCGTAGGAGTAGACATAGCCCGGAGTGCTTAAAAAATGGGGGATGTAGGACCACCAGACTCCGTAATCCTCCCGCAGGGTGACGGAGTCGGCGAACATGGCCCGCTGGGTGGTGAGCCAATGGCCGGCCAACTCTTCCGGGGAAAGTTCGCCGCCCTCCCGCCGGGCGTTGTGCACCGCATGCTCGAAACGGTTCATGGAGACCTGGCGGAAAACGGTGGCAAAGATGGATTCCAGCTTCTGGCAGATAAAGGCCCGCCGTTCCTCAGGGTTGGTCAGGAGCCTGACCTGGGAGTTGAAGAGGAGCAGCTCGGCGAACACCGAGGCGGTCTCAGCCAGGACCAGGGTGGTGGAGGAATTGTAATAGCCGTTTTTGGCGGCCAGGTACTGGTGCACCCCGTGCCCCAGCTCGTGGGCCACGGTGGAGATGTCGCGCAGGCTGCCGGTGTAGTTCACCATCACGTAGGGGTGCACCTCGGGCACACAGGGGTGGGCAAAGGCGCCGCCCCGTTTGCCTTCGAGGATCGGGGCGTGGATCCAGCGCTTGTCAAAGAACTGGGCGGCGATTTCCCCCATCTCCGGGGCGAAATCGTGGAAGGCGGTGAGGACCATCTCCTTGCTGGTCTCCCAGGGCACGGTGGCCGTGGGCAGGTGGGGCAGGGGGGCGTAGCGGTCGTAGTCGCACAGCCCTTCCAGGCCGAGGATGCCTTTTTTCAGGCGGTAGTAGCGTTGGACCATGTCGTAGCGGGAAGTGACCGCCTCGACCAGCACCGAAACGGTCCGATCCTCCAGTTCGTTGTACAGGTTCATGGAGCTGACCCAGGAGTCGTACTTGCGGAGCCGGTCGTCGATCATCTTCTCGGCCAGCAGGGTGTTGAAGATATGGGTCAGCACATGGAGCTGGCTTTTCAGCCCGGCGGTGAGCTCATCGGCCGCCTGGGCCCGGACCACACGTTCCGGGCTGTAGAGATCGGTCAGCACCTCCTCTTCGCTGCGCTGCCTTTCCCCGAACTTGAGATTCCCCATGACCTTTTCAAAGAGGTTGGTCCAGGAGGAGCGGCCCACTGGCGCCTTTTCAATGAGCAGGGTTTCCTCGGCCATGGACAAGAGATGCCTGGCATAGCGCCGCATGCTCGCCAGATGATGGCGGTAGTGGGCCAGAGTCGTATCGGCCAGCAGGGTATTGGCTGTGGAATCATCCACTTTGCTCCACTCCAGCTCAAAGAACACGGTCTCCCTGCCGATCCGGCTGCCAGCCTCCTTGATCTTCTGGAGAAAAGCGCCTGCCGGGGCGTTCTGGATCTGGGTGGTGAAGTTGAGAAAGGCGAAGGTGGCAATCCTGCCCAGCAGGGTTTCCAGCGTTTCCAGCCGGGCAACCAGGGTAAGAAGATCGCTCGCGGCAAGGCTTGCCACCTTGCCCGCGAACTGCTCCTTGATACTCTTGGCCTCCTGCTCGCACCAGGCGATATCGGTTTCGACCTTGGGATCGTCAAGCCCCTGATACAGGTCGGCCAGCTGCCAGAGAATCCCGGTGGTGCCGAGCTGTTCGTTCAATGGGTTGGTGGTCATGATTGTGCTCCCTGTTTTATCCTGTATAGCCGCATACCCCTGCCCGAGGCGAATTTACCACAGGCAGGAAGTAATCTTCATCGCCGCATTCATGTTTTTTCGCGCACCCCTTGCACAGCCATCCCTCCCCCTCGTAATTGCATTCCGGGCAGATCATGACCGCGGGCTTTTTGCCGCAGGCATCGCAGAGAACCGCCGGGGGCAGGTTACGGGCAAGAACCGTCACCGGTTTTTTCGGGGTCAGTACTCCCGGATATTCGCCCATGACCGTGATCCGTAAAGCGGTAGTGTCGCCCATGTCGTATTCGTAGTCGAGCTCCATCCCCGGTTCCAGGATGGAAGCCAGCTTGCGTCCCATCCCCAATTGATGGGGGCCGATGTGAAAAACGCTCATATGGCCGCAGCATTCAAGCCATATTTTCCGCAGAAAAGCGTCCAGGGATTTGAGGGTGGTGTTGGCGTCGGCCTGGAGATGCAGCCAATAGGCGGACGAAAAGCGGTCCGCGACTTGCAGGTGGAAACAGGGGCCGGTTTTCCCCTGTGTTGTTTGCAGTTTGTCAATCAGGCATTGCTCCAGATGTTTGGCCATGCCGGACTTGGTGTACTCCTTGCCGCAATGGGCGCAGGCCCCTTTGTTCGCTTTTGCTTTCATGGGATGCTCCGGAAAAAAATGTTATTTTGGCGACCTTATCGATTCATGGCGTGATGGCTTTTGCGGCGCATCCTCGCCAACCAGCACGGGCTGGTTGTTTTCCCAAAGCACGGCGTACTGGCCCAGGCGTTTTTTCTTCTCCAGCGCGTCGGCGACGACATGTCTCAGGGAGTCCAGCATCCGCTGCGTGTCGGGCGAAGGGGCTTTTTTTTTATATTATATCGGATGCGTCGCTCATGGAATGGCCTCCTTGACCAAGTGTTGATACAGATTGCGATCGAGAATGGATAACAAATCGCCTTGCTGTTCACATACGAGGACGGGGTCGCCGTCGTTGTTCATAAAGCAACGGGTACGATGGGCTCCCGTGCGTTACTGGCGTGCCTCCAATCAAAATACGGTGTCTGAAAGCCGTGGCGTCGAGTATTGGCAATGGTCTCATTGTTTTCTCCACCATTTCATACCTGACAACCTCACTATCTTCAAGTGATTATCCTTGCGAGCCAAGCAGGGGCGGGCTTCCGGCAAAATATCGTTGCGGCCACCGGCAAAGAACGATATAGATTCTGGATGCGTTTGAACACTCTCTTCCCGCCTCGGGACAACTCTCTTTGGCAGCACCCGATTTCTCGATGAGCACTGACAGCACCAATTCCACGGCCGTCTACGACGAAAGCAAGATCAAGACCCTGAGCTCCCTGGAGCATATCCGTCTGCGGCCCGGCATGTACATCGGCCGGCTCGGCAACGGGAGCCATCCGGACGACGGCATCTACATCCTCCTCAAGGAGGTGGTGGACAATGCGGTGGACGAGTTCATCATGGGGGTGGGCAAGCGCATCAATGTGGATATCGGCGCGGACGGCGTGGTCAAGGTGCGGGATTTCGGGCGCGGCATCCCCCTGGGCAAGCTGGTCGAGTGCGTGAGCGTGATCAACACCGGGGCCAAGTACAACACCGACGTCTTCCAGTTTTCCGTGGGCCTCAACGGGGTGGGCACCAAGGCGGTCAATGCCCTGTCCGACCGTTTCGAGGTGACCTCCTTCCGGGATGGCAAGTTTGCCAGGGCCACCTTTGCCAACGGCGAGCTGATCGGGGAAGAGCAGGGCGACACCAGCGAAAAGAACGGCACCCTGGTGGCCTTTCATCCCGATCCCAATGTTTTTGAAGGCTATTATTTCATCCGGGAGTTCGTCCGCAAGCGCTTCTGGCGCTACGCCTATCTCAACGCCGGGCTCAAGATCTATTTCGACAACGAGTGCTTTCATTCGGCCAACGGCCTCCTGGATCTGCTCGCCAAGGAGATCGGCACCACCCAGCTCTATGAGCCGATCCACTTCAAATCGCCCACCCTGGAGTTCGCCTTTTCCCATACCGAGGGCTACGGCGAGGCCTATTTTTCCTTTGTCAACGGCACCTACACCAACGAGGGCGGCACCCATCTTTCCGCCTTCCGGGAAGGGATTCTGAAAGGGGTCAACGACTTTTCCGGCAAGAAGTTTTCCGGCGAGGACGTGCGCGAGGGCGTGGTGGGCGCCATTGCCGTCAAGGTCAAGGACCCGATCTTCGAGTCCCAGACCAAGAACAAGCTCGGCAACACCGATGTCCGCACCGACATCGTCAACAGCGTCAAGGATTTTGTCTGCGACTTTTTTTACAAGAACACCGAGCTTGCCGAGATCATCATCGACAAGATCCAGCAGAGCGCCAAGATCAGGAAGGAGCTCTCCCATGTGCGCAAGGAGGCCAAGGCCAAGGCCAAGAAGGTGGCGCTGAAGATCCCCCAGCTCAAGGACTGCAAGTACCATCCGACCCCGGAAAGGCCCTCGGATCCGGAGCGGCCCAACATGATCTTCATCACCGAGGGGCAATCGGCCTCCGGCTCCATCGTCAGCTCCCGCGATCCCATGCTGCAGGCGGTCTTTTCCCTGAAGGGCAAGCCGATGAACGTCTACGGCCAGCCCCTGACCCTGCTCTATAAGAACGACGAGATGTACAATATGATGCGCGCCCTGGACATCGAGGAATCGGTGGAGACCCTGCGCTACGACAAGGTGATTCTCGCCACCGACGCCGACGTGGACGGCCTGCATATCAGGAACCTGCTGCTCACCTATTTCCTCCACTTCTTCGAGGCCCTGGTCAAGCGCGGCCATGTCTACATCCTGGAGACCCCGATCTTCAGGGTGCGCACCAAGGAGGAGACCATCTATTGCTACACGGACAAGGAGCGGGCCGCGGCGGAAAAACACCTGGCCGGCGGCGGCAAGGGCAGAAAGCCGGTGGAAATCACCCGCTTCAAAGGCCTGGGGGAGATCTCGCCCAAGGAGTTCAAGCAGTTCATCGGCCCGGACATGCGGCTGCAGCAGGTGAACATCGACACCCTAAGCGAGGTGCCCAGGCTGCTCTCCTTCTACATGGGCAAGAACACGCCCGAGCGTAAGGAATACATCATGGATCATCTGGTGGTCGTCTGATTATGGATACTTCCCACTACGGCGAACTGCACAAGCTGTTCGACACCAACTTCATCGACTACACCTCCTATGTCATCCGGGAGCGGGCCATCCCCGACGTGGCGGACGGGTTGAAGCCGGTGCAGCGCCGCATCCTCCAGACCTTGTTCAACATGGATGACGGCCGCTATCACAAGGTGGCCAACGTGGTGGGCGATTGCATGAAGCTCCATCCCCATGGCGACGCCTCCATCTTCGCCGCCCTGGTGAACCTGGCCAACAAGGGCTACCTCATCGACCGGCAGGGAAATTTCGGCAATATCTACACCGGGGACCAGGCCTCTGCGGCCCGTTACATCGAGTGCCGTCTTTCCCCCCTGGCCCGGGAGACCCTTTTCAACAAGGATCTCACCGAGTTTGCCGATTCCTATGACGGCCGCATGCAGGAGCCGGTGGCCCTGCCCGCCAAGATTCCCCTGCTCCTGATGCAGGGCGCCGAGGGCATTGCCGTGGGCATGGCCACCAAGATCATGCCCCATAACTTCTGCGAGCTGCTTGAGGCGCAGAAGGCCATTCTGCGCGGCGAGGAGTTCGCCGTCTATCCCGATTTTCCCCAGGCCGGCGCCATCGATGTCTCCGGTTACGAGGACGGCAACGGCCGCCTGCGCTGCCGGGCGCGCATCGAGGAGAAAAACGAGAAGACCATCACCATCAAGGATATTCCCTACACCACCACCACCCAGTCCCTGATCGAGAGCGTGGAAAAAGCGGCCCGGGCGGGCAAGCTCAAGATCATGAGTATCAACGACTACACCGCCGAAGAGGTGGAGATCGAGATCAAGCTGGCCCGCGGCATCTATGCGGAGGATACCATCAAGGCTCTCTACGCCTTCACCGACTGCGAGGTCTCCATCAGCCCCAACCTGACCGTGATCAGGGACAACAATCCCACCGTGCTCTCGGTGAGCGAGGTGTTGCGCCACAACACCGAAAAGCTGGTGCGCGACCTTGAGAAGGAGCTCACCATCGAGCATGGCCGGCTCAAGGAAAAGCTGCACGCCCATCTGCTTGAGCAGATCTTCATCGAGGAGCGGCTCTACAAGAGAATCGAGGAGTGCAAGACCTACAAGGCGGTGGTGGAGACCATCGACGAGGCCTTGGTGCCCTTCGCCGAGCAGTTGGTCCGGGCGGTGAGCAAGGAGGACATCGAGCGGCTGCTTGAGATCCGCATCAAACGCATCTCCCGTTACGACATCGACCGGAAGAAAAAGGAGATCAAGGAGGTCCGCGACAATATCAAGGCGGTGGAAAACTATCTGTTGGACATGGTCGGTTACACCGTCTCCTACCTGGACGATCTGCTCAACCGCTACGGCCATCTTTACCCGCGCCGCACCGAGATCACAACCTTCAGCGAGGTGGAGGCGCGCAAGGTGGCCCTTTCAAACCTCAGCCTGGGCTATGACCGGGAAACGGGCTTTCTGGGCCATCAGGTCAAGGCCCGGCCGGAGGATTGCTTCCCCTGTTCGGAATACGACAAGCTGCTGCTCATTTACCAGAACGGCGTGTACAAGGTGATCAACGTCATCGACAAGCTCTTTGTCGGCCATGATCTCGCCTGGCTGGGCAAGGTCGATGAGAAGCTGATTTTCAATCTCGTCTACCGGGAAGGAGGGCAGGGGCTCTGTTATGCCAAGCGCTTCCACTGCCCCAAGTTTATCCTGGAAAAAGAGTACCGCCTTTTCCCGGAGCACAAGAACTCGGTCATCCTCTTTCTCAGCACCGGGGAAGGGGGGAGGTTGCGCGTGCATCTCGCGCCCTCCAAACGGGCGCAGCACAACTATGTGGATTGCTGTTTCAGCGATGTTCTGATCAAGGGGGTTGCCGCGCTGGGTAAGCGGGTCTCCAACCGGCCGGTGCGGAGGATCGCCGAGCTGCCGCCCGAGAAGGGAGCCGCGCAGGAGCCGGAACCGCAGCCCACCCTCTTTCCGGTTGCGGGGGGCGGCGGGCAACCCGCCACAGAAGCGGCGCCTGAAAAGTCTTTGGGGCAAAGCCCGCGGTCGACCCCGGAAGAGGCGGGCGATCCCACCCCGGGCAAAGGCCCGACTTCGAAGCCCGGGGCTGAAAGCTGAGAACTCACTGCGCCTCGTACGCCTTCAGGATCAGCACATCCTCCGCCGGGACATCCTGGTGGAACCCCTTGCTGGTCGTGGGGACCGCAACAATCTTGTCAACCACCTCCATTCCTTCCTTTACCTTGCCGAAAACCGCGTAACCGAAGGTGGCCGGCGCCATGCCGCGATGGTCCAGGCTGCCATTGTCGCGAACATTGACGAAGAATTGGCTGGTCGCGCTGTGCAGGGCGTTGGTGCGGGCCATGGAGAGGGTCCCGCGGCTGTTCTTCAGGCCATTGGTCGCCTCGTTCCTGATGGGCTCCCTGGTGGGCTTCTGTTTCATCCCGGGCGCGAACCCTCCCCCCTGGATGACGAAGCCGGGAATGACCCGGTGGAAGATAAGCCCGTTGTAAAAACCCTCCCGCACATACTGACGAAAATTGGCTACGGTGACCGGTGCTTTTTCATCGTAGAGTTCGATGCGGAAAGTTCCCAGCGTGGTTTCCATGACAACGTCCGTTCCCTTGGCAAGTGATTTTTCCACGGAAAGACAAAGTGCTGCAAGTGAAGCCACGACGAGAAGCAAGGATATTTTTTTCATGGGGCCCCCTGTGGGTGGAAAAAAATGGAAAGAAAAATGACAGACACTCAAAACATGCTAATTTTACACGTCATTGCTATTCCTGCAAAGGTATTTCGCTTTCTATATGTAGTTGGTTTGGTATTCCTCTATACCGCAGGTGGTGTCTTTGCGGGCAGCATGACGGCCTGAGGGGATGTTTTTGTTGCTTTTTCCTGATATACCTGCTAAATGTTTAACCTCTCTCTTAAGCACCTGCCTTGAGAGAGGACGTGCGGCGGTCAGGGAAGATCGTTTGCTTTTATTCCAAGTAGTTACGAGATGGAGGCACGCAGTATGGACTGCCTTGCATCAAGCCCTGCGGTGAGAAAGTGTCGTACCGCCTTGACGCGACAATGCGGTACGCCCGGGAGTGGGCCGCAGATTTTTTTCGGAAAGCGCGCCGTTGATCCGGACATGGTCCGGATGGTCTGCGGCATCGCGCTGGCAGTTTTTCTGCTGGTCGTCATTCACCTGAAACAGCCCGTCTCGCTGCTCATCGGTTTTTCCCACCCGCAGTCCGCACATTCTGCCCTCGAAGTGCGTTCCGCCTCCGAGCTGGTCAACCAGTTGAAGGTCAACAAGCTGTGGGAGATTGGGCCTTTTACCCCTGTCGCGCCTTTGCAGGTGAAGAGCCTGCCCGCCGATATCCGGTTTTTGGATGCCGATACCCAAAAACGCGCCTTCCTGCATACGCTTTTGCCTGTCGCCATGATTGCCCTCTCCGAGGTTCAGGGAGAGAGGCAAGCCCTTGAGGAAATTCTTGCCCGGCTGCAGGATGTCCCCCGACGACTGAATTTCGCGCTCGGGGAGGAAAGCGATGGGGTTCTCAAGACCCTGCCGCCCAACGAGCTTTTTTTCCTGCGCAACCTCTGTGAGAAATACCGCACCAACGACGTTGATCTCCTTCTGCGCAGGGTCAATGCCGTGCCGGTGAGCCTGATTCTTGCCCAGGGTGCCCTGGAGTCCTCCTGGGGCGGGTCCAGATTCGCCCTTGAGGGGAACAACCTCTTTGGGATCTGGACCTGGAGCGCGGAAGGGATCATTCCGACGCAGCGGGAGGATGGCAAGTCGCATCGGGTGGCCAGTTATTCTTCGCTGCTCGATTCGGTGCGCGCCTATATCCTCATGCTCAACCGCCTTCCTGCATACAGCCACCTCCGCTCGCTGCGCGAACAGAGCATGGATCCCCTGGTCCTGGCGAACGGCCTGCGTTATTACTCGGAAAGGCGGGAGGAATATGTCGCCGATCTTGCCAGGATGATCAGGAGCAATCAATTGCAGGTCTATGACGAATGCGCCCTTGCGACCATGCAGCGTGGGGTGCGCTTCGTCTCTCTGTCCAAAAACATGCTGTGAGAAGGGAGAAGATGGCGAAGAAATCTTCAAGTCCCTGGTCTGTGAAGATTGCCTCCTTTCTGTTCCTTTCCTTTCTCTGCGCAGGCGTTTTTGCGGCATGGGCCCAAACCTCCTCCCCCGGGTCACCTGCTGAAAAGGAGAACCGGAGCGCCGGCCAGCCCTCTTTGTCCGGCGGCGATCCCACCATCTTCATCTATCATCATTTTGGCGACAAGCGGTATCCGACCACCAATGTTTCCGAGGAAAATTTTCGGGAGCAGATGCGCTATCTTGCCGAAAACGGCTACCAGGTACTCCCCCTTGCCGAGGTGGTGCGCTCTTTGCGGGCGCGCCTCCCCCTGCCCGCAAAAGCAGCGGTCATCACCATTGATGACGGCTATCGCAGCATCTATACTGTTGCCTGGCCCATTCTGAAATCCCATGGCTTTCCCTTCACCGTTTTTCTCTATGTGGAGGGCATTGAAAAAAAATACAGCAACTACCTCAGCTGGGACGAGATCAGGGAGATGCAGGCGGCGGGTGTCGATTTCCAGGACCACAGCTTTTCCCATCAGCGCCTGGCGGATTGGCCCCTGGACTGGAGCGAACAGAAATACCGGGAATGGATTCGGGCCGATCTGGCGCGAGGTGTTGCCCTCCTCAGTGAAAGGCTCGGGAGGAGGCCCCGTTTTTTTGCCATCCCCTATGGCGAATACAACGCCATTGTCAGGGAAGAGGCCGAAGTCATGGGCTATGACGCCGTATTCACCCAGGACCCGGGCGCACTTTCCAATGCAACCGACCCGTTCCTTGTCCCCCGGGAGCCCATCCTCGGCAAGGAGTGGTCGACGCTCGCCCATTTTGTCAAGGTGCTCGGGAGGAGTGACCTGCCGGTGGCGGGGCTGACGCCGGGCATCTCTCCCCGGGCGCAGGCCTCGTCTTCCCGCTTCGGCGCCCGCGTTCTCCATCCCGAGCGTTACGACAGCACGAGCTACGGGATCTATGTGAGCGAACTGGGCTGGCGCAAGGCCGAGATCGACGCAACCGGTTTTGTTTCCACGGAGTATGGCCTTCCCCTCACCCGGCGTCTCAACCGGGTCATGATCAGCGCCAGGGAAAAGGGGAGCAACAGAACCGCCGTGCGTTTCTGGCTGTTGATGAAGCCCCGGCCGCAGGAAGCCGGCACACCTCCCGGGGCACCCCCTTTTTGAGGGAGGAAAAACCTCGGACGGTGAGGCTGCCTTGCCCGGCTTGCAAGTGCAATGTCCCGGAAAGGGGATTTTTCAATTTTGAGATACCCCTGGTCTCTTTGTGAATTGCCATTCCTTCCTCTGATGTGCTACGATTTTTCAGCTGGTTGATTTCTTTTCATGGCTCGATATCTTGCGCTGGCTGCACAAGGGGATGCGGAACAATGTTCAAGGAAGAAAGGCAAAGCTCACACTTCACCTGGGCACAGCTCGGTGATATCGGCTGGGGCCGCCCCAATCTGGGCTTCAACACCTCCGTTGCCATCTATCGTCTGATGCAGTTCACCCTGCGCGACGCCATCATCAAGCATACCGATGTGAAAACCGCCGATCGGATCTTTTACGATGCCGGCAGGACCGCCGGGAACTCCATTTACCAGGAAATGCTGAACCAGCCCAAGGATTTCAGCGAATTCGTTTCTTCCCTGCAGGAGGCTCTCAGGGAGCTCGCCATCGGCATCCTGCGCATCGAGACCTCCGATCTGACGGCGCAGCGCTTTGTCCTTACCATTGCCGAGGATCTGGATTGTTCCGGCCTGCCCATTGTCAACGAATCGGTCTGCACTTATGACGAAGGCTTCATCGCCGGCCTTTTCAGCGCCCATTTCGGCAGGGACTTTCTGGCCCGGGAAACCGATTGCTGGTGTACGGGCGACCGGGTCTGTCGTTTCGAGGTCGGTCCGGCTGCCTGAGCCCGCCGGGCCCGGATGAGGCGAAAGTGCCCATGGATCAGGAGGATATCGACCGGCTCGACCGGATAAGCGCCCATCTCCACGCCCTGCTCAACAACAGGCAGCCGCCGCCCCTCGACCTTTCCGCCCAGAAAAACGACGAAATCCGTCAGGTGGGGCAATTCGTCAATCAGCTGACCGAGGTCCTCACCCATCTCACCCGGGCGACCCTCCATCTTTCCCAGGGGGATATCGACACCCCCATTCCTTCGGGCCTGCCGGCCTGCCATAACCTGAAAAATCTGCAGGCGACCCTGCGCCATCTTGCCTGGCAGACAGGTCAGGTCGCCCAGGGGGACTTTTCACAGCGCGTCGATTTTCTGGGGGGGTTTTCCACATCCTTCAATACGATGGTCGAGCAGCTCGAAGCGAATCAGCAGCGGATCCTTGCCCAGAACAGCGAGCTTGCCCGTCTGGCCGCCACCGACCCGTTGACCGGGGTTTTCAACCGTCGTTCGTTCATGGAGGCAGGTCAGCGGGAGCTGGTCCGCTCCCGGCGACACGCCAGGCTTTTTTCCGTCATCCAGCTGGATATTGATCATTTCAAGAAGATCAACGACAGCCATGGCCATGCGGTCGGCGACAGGGTGCTGCAGGCCTTTGCCGCAAAATGTCTTGAGGAACTGCGGGAAAATGACGTCTTCGGCCGTTTGGGAGGGGAGAAGTTCGCCCTTTTGCTGCCGGAAACGGATCTGGCTGGAGCCGGCGTGGTGGCGGAGAGGTTTCGGGAAGCGGTCGCCGGTCTTGTGGTCAAGGATGAGGGGCGGGAGGTGCGTTTCACCATAAGCCTCGGCGTGGCCTCTCTGCAGGAACAGGATACCGCCCTCGAAGATCTCCTGCGGCGGGCCGACGAGGCGCTTTATCTTGCCAAGAACAGCGGCCGCAATCGGGTCATGGTCGCCCAGTAGGCTGGTATCAGCCGGTCGGCCCTGATGACGACGCCGTGATCGCGGTCTTGCAGGAGTTGGCGGAACGCTTTCCCGATCGGCACCCGACCTGCGGCCCAACGAGCCTGTAGAAACCCGATTCCCAGGAAAATTCCCATCTGGCACGAAGTCTTGCGACTGAAATGAGGCAACCCCTTTTTACACTGATCTCCCTCTCTTGCCACCAGGCGTCACCCCTGCCGGGGGAACGCAATGGTTGGGGGCTTGCCAAGGACAAGCCGCTGCTAATTCCGGCACCACCCGCCCTCGCTGCGGCGAAAGGCGCAAGGCGTCGGCCGCCCGGTTCTTGATGGTTTTCAGAACCTTTTTGGCGTTCGCCTGCTGTCGTTGGCGATGTATTCGATGATTCCGCGCAGGTCGACATAGGCAACGCGGCCCAGACTCCCCCGCAGGTCCGCTTCATTTCTGCCAGTCTCCAAATTCGAACCGGATGTCAAGCCCGGCGCACCGCGCACTGTTCAACGATTCGGGTTCACCTTTCATCTGCCGTTTTTTTGCCAGATGGGCAGGGCAGGGCTCAGTCTGGCGAAGCGTCGGTCCGCGCTGATGGCCTCGCTGTTTTTGTGATTGGCGATGAGGATGGCGCCGGTCCGCATCTTCTCTTCCACGAGTTTTTCAAAGCGCAGCTGCTGCTCCCGGCCGGAAAAGGGACGGAAGTAGTAGAGCACGTCAAAGTCAGCCAGCCCCTGATAGCTCCAGATATCGGCCTGCGAAATCCGCTCCTCGCCGATGAGCCTCTGGGCGACGCCAAAGGGGTATTCGTCCTTTTCTATGCCATGGACATCGAAGCCGAACTGCTCGGCGATGAGCAGGATGTTGCCGATTCCGCAGCCGATATCGAGGAAGCGGGGCTGCGCCGCCCGGGGGGCGTCGGGGTCGGCGCCCAGGTGCCGGGCCACGAATTCGATCTGGGCAAAGACCTGGCGGGGGTCCATGGCCACGAAGGGATACTCGCAGTCGGTGTCGTTTTTGGTTTTCCGGGCCGCGTCCCTGCTGTGCAGCCCGACAAAACGGTTGATGATATTGAAGAAAATTTCCTGTCTCGCGTCGTCCATGGCCCTGTTTTCTCGAGGTGCAAGCGAAGGTTTTCTGGTCAGGGAAGGTTTATACCATACTTTTTGGGCCGTGACCTGGCAAAAAAAACGCCTTCGGACAGCCTCATTCTTTTCTGGCCGGAAAATCGGCAAGGCGCTGCAGGGCCAGCAGCGCGGTTCTCGCGAAAAAGAGGGCGCCGGTGGCCAGGATCTCCTCGGCAAAATCGAAGCGCGGACTGTGGGCCGGCGCATCATGGGGGTCGGGGCGCCGGGCGCCGAAGCGGACCATGCAGCCGGGAACCTTTTCGAGAAAGAAGGAAAAATCCTCGCCGCCCAGGCTGGGAAGGGGCTGGCCCTTCACCTTGTCTGTGCCGACCAGCCCTTCCGCGACCTCGCGGGCGATGCGGCTGGCCGCCACGTCATTGATGACCGGCGGATAGCCTTCGCTCAGGGTGCAGGTCGCCTGCACCCGATGCAGGGAGGCGACGGCGGCGGTCATGCGCCGGACCGCGGCGAAGCAGATCTGCCTGCTTTCCTGGTCAGTGGTCCGGATAGTCCCTTCGACAACGACCCGGGCGGCGATGACGTTGGCTGCCGTGCCGCCTTCCATCCTGCCCACGGTGATCACCGCCGGCAGGCAGGGGTGCAGCTCGCGGGAGACGATGGTGTGGAGGTTGCCCACCAGCTGACTGGCGGCGAGGATGGTGTCCGTGCTTTCCTGGGGCTTCGCCGCATGCCCGCCCCTGCCGCTCAGTTCGATGCGGAACTCATCGGTATAGGCGCAGATCAGCCCGGGCTGGACAACGATTTCATTCAGCTGCCAGTTGCGGTCGATGTGGCCGGCAAAGATAACGGAAACCCCCTCCAGGCCTCCATCCGCGATCATCCCCTTCGCGCCGCCGTCGCTTTCCTCGGCCGGCTGAAAGAGCAGAACCACCCGGCCGGGCAGGTTGGTCTGGCGGAGGAGGGCCGCTGCCCCGAGCAGCATGGCCACATGCCCGTCGTGACCGCAGGCGTGCATGATGCCTGGATGGCGGGAAGCAAAGGGCAGGCCGGTTTCTTCGCTGATGGGCAGGGCGTCCATGTCGGCCCGCAGGGCGACAGCCGGGGCGGCGGGATCCTTTCCGCCCAGCCAGGCGACGATGCCGGTGCCGCCGACCCCCTCCCGGTAGGACACTGCCAGCTCCGTGAGCCGTTCGGCAATGTAGAGGGCGGTGGCGACTTCCTGAAAGGCCAGCTCCGGGTATTGATGGAGATGGCGGCGGATCATGCGCATCCAGGAAACAAGGGCCTGGTCTGGCTGGGGGATTGTTTGCATGGCTTTTGTCCGGCGCTTCGGCGGTCGCGGTCTGATTCCCCAGGTTAGGGGTTGACCGGGGTCGAGGCGCATGGTAATTTTTTGGGCCGTTGCGCGGCAACCGCCCGGGGCCAGGGCCCGCTTTTCTTCCATGGCCGGGATCCGCGCCAAAGCGGCTATTCTTGCCTGCCCGGTTCCGGGCCCTGCTTGCCCAGAGGCCAAGCATACCCATAGTAACGCAAAGTAAAGGGCGGCACCATCCAGAAACAGGGAATCGGATCAGGATGAGCAGAACTTTTTCTTCTTCGCAGGATGTCGCCTCTGCCGGCGCCTCCTTTCCTTGCCCCAGGGCTGCCGAGGAGACCTTCGCCCGGGCCCTGGAACTGCACAGGGAAGGGGAGCTGGTCGCGGCGGAATCCCTTTATTTGCAGGCGCTTTCCCTCTGCCCGGAGCATGGGGAAGCCTGTTTCTACCTGGGGCTCCTGTACAGCGCCGGCAACCGATTGGCCGAGGCCGAAAACTGCCTTGCCCTGGCCCAGGTCATTGTGCCGGAGTCGCCGGCCATTGCCTTCCAGCTGGGTACGCTCCTGCATGCGAGAGGACAAAGAGAGATGGCCATCGAGCAGTTCCAGAAAACCCTTGCCCTGGACCCTCTCCACTGGCAGGCCGCCTACAATCTCGGCACGGTGCTGCTTGCGGCCGGGAAGACGGCCGAGGCCATTGCCTCCTACGAAAAGGCGGCCAGCCTGCAGCCCGGGGATGCTGATATCCATTTTAACCTCGGGCTGGCCTACAGTAAGGCCGGGCGGCTGGCCGAGGCCGTCCAGGCCTATCTCCGCGCCCTGGAAATGGCCCCGGACGATGCCGAGGTGCATTACAATCTGGCCCTCCTGTACAAGAAGCTCGATTGCAAGGAGGAGGCCGTGGCCTCCCTGGAGCTTGCCGTGGCCTTGAGGCCGGACTATGCCCAGGCCCATGGCAATCTCGGGGTGCTCTATCTCGAGCAGGGCAGGGTCGAGGCTGCCGCCGCCTGCTACCGGCGGCTTATTGACCTGGGTCACAACATCGAGTCGGCCCGCCATATTCTGGCCGCCCTCACCGGTATAACCACCCTCACCGCGCCCTCTTCCTATATTGCCGATCTTTTTGACAGTTTCTCCGGTCATTTTGAGGAACGGCTGCTGGTCGACCTGGAGTATCGGACCCCCTGGGAGCTGAAGAGCCTCCTTGAGGCAGAAACAGGACGGGAGCAGGCATACAGCCGGCTGCTTGATCTCGGCTGCGGCACTGGCCTCGTCGGGCAGGTCTTTGCCGACCTTGTCCCCTGGCGGGTTGGGGTGGACCTCTCCCCAGGGATGATCGAACAGGCCGCGGCCAAAAAAGTCTATGCGCATCTGGAAGTGGCGGAGATCGTGGACTTTCTTTCCCGACACCAGGAGTCTTACGATTTGATAGTCGCTGCCGATGTGCTCATCTATGTCGGCGAGCTGGAAAAGATTTTTCTCCTTCTTGCCCAACGCCTCGCCGCAGGTGGGCGCATCCTTTTCTCCACCGAGCTGGTGGAGGGAGAGGGCTATGTCCTCCGGCAGTCGGGCCGTTTTGCGCATTCTTCCCACTATATCAATGCGATAGCCGAGAAGGCGGGCCTCCGGGTGCTCGCGGCTCAGTCCGCCCGGATCCGCAAGGAAAAAGGCGAGTGGATCGTGGGCTCGCTTTTTCTCCTTTGTAAAGAATAAAGAATGGTTCATCTCGCCACAGCGAGAGTTCCCTGCCCAGAGTCCAATCCAGCCAAGCGCGAATTTGCAAACAGACTGCTTTGGTCCTTGTCCCCTGCAAGGCTCATGTGGTATGCCAGTGAATGCCTGTCACTCTGAATGAGTCCAGCTGGGAAAACTGGAATCGGCTGAGAATGGGTGTTTGGCAAGAGGTGGGAAGGGGATGGTTTAGCTTTTTTTGTGATCAATCCCCCCTCTTCCATAAGCTGAACGAAAAACATAAACCACACATTGACACACGTAACCCAAGGGGTTACAATTTGCTCATGATTAAATCGTTCAAGCATAAAGGACTGGAAAACTTTTTCTATTCCGACACAAAGAAAGGCATAAAGCCTGAACATGCCAGCAAGTTGGGAAGGATACTAGACCGACTTAACGCTTCGAGTGATTTAAAAGATATGAATTATCCAGGCTCAAACTTACACGCATTGAGCGGCGACCGAAAAGGTCAGTATTCGGTAAGAGTCTCAGGGAATTGGCGTGTAATATTTGAGTTCGTCAATGGTGACGCATACGTAGTAGATTATGATGACTATCATTAGGAGGTGTCATATGGGAACAATGAAAAGACAACCAACGCACCCCGGAAATATCTTAAAAGAAGATTATTTAAAACCATTATCCATCACCATTCAGGACATGGCTGCAATATTGGGTGTTTCGCGCAAAACCTTATCAAAAATTGTTAACGAGCATGGAGCTGTCACGCCTGACATGGCTTTGCGGTTGTCCAGAGCATTTGACACCACCCCCGAGTTATGGCTGAATCTCCAGAAAAATTATGATCTATGGCATGCAGCACATGACTCAAAGGCATGGAAAAAGGTTAAGCCTGTCCTCCCATCCCTCATGGAATCACACGCATAAAAAACAGCGAACAAGGTGCTCCAGTGGAAAACTCGGCCTGCGGCCAATTTTCCACTGAGCTTTGTCGTTGAGCGGCGCAATGTCGCGGTCAGGAATTTTCTGGCGACCAAATTCAAAGGGACTAAGTCGGCCTGTGTGCCTTGCGCGCTACGGAGCCAATGCCTGCGGCATCCCGAGCGGACGGAAATCAGACAGGTGGCCTACTTCCATGGCCGGTCCGCCAAGGGAAAGGAGACCTTCACCGAAAAGATGAAGCGGAAAATCGACTCCTTCGCAGGTCGTGCCCTGTACAGCATGCGAGTAGCCATTGCGGAGCCGCCCTTTGCGCACATCTGCCGGGTCATGGGGTTGGACCGCTTCACTCTGCGAGGGAAGAAGAAGGTGAACATCCAGTGGAACCTGTTCTGCATTGTCCACAACCTGAAAAAGGTGGCACGCTACGGGCCGAATTTGGCGCAATAGGCAGCAACAAGCTGAATCTGTTTGACAAGAAGGCGAATTCTGGCAAAGTAATGGAGCAAGACGGCGCGAATAGACGGCAAAGAAACCAACAAAAGAGATAAAACGGGAAGCCAACTCGGGAGCGGCGAAAAAACCAAGCCGCCCTTATTGGGCGAACCCTTCTGAAACGGGTTTTTCTACAGACTCGTTAGACCCAAAGGTGGAATGAATTATGTCTGAAGTTATCAGATTAAGTGAGGAAGATGTACTCACAGTTCGTAGGCAAATGGCTGCAATGTCTATTGCAGGTAAAGATGCCTTTGGTCAAGTCGAGCCTGTCGATTATGGAAAATTTTCATCTGCCGTAAACCGTCAATTTACTAGCGGAGGTGGCTTGTACAAATACAAAACCCTGTCAGAAGTATCCGCTAATTTATTCTATGGAGTTGCAATGGGGCATTCATTTGAAAATGGGAATAAAAGGACAGCCCTTGTGTCAATGCTCGTTTTGCTAGATAGAAACAAAACTTTGTTGGTGGAAACATCAGAAGACGAACTTTACGAAATGGCAAGACAGGTGGCAGCACACGAATTTGTCGGAAATATTGATGCCAGAAAAAGTGTCGATGAAGAATGCTCATCTATTGCTAAATGGTTAAACCCAAGATTACGATCTCTTCAACTCGGGGAAAGGGTTTTGGAATTTCGTGAGTTGAAAGAAACACTTACTGAGCTCGGCTGTGAGTTCGGAAAACCTAGCAGGAATTATATAAAAATTAAAAAAGGGCAGTGGATGGTAACAACAGGTTATCCAAGAGACAAATTTGATGTCCCTCTCAATGAAATTAAAAGGATAAGAAAAAAATTGCGTTTAGATGAAGCGCATGGGATTGACTCTGCTTCATTTTATGATTTTGAGGCAGGCGTATCAAAGTTCGTAAACCAACATCGCAATTTATTGCGGAAATTGGCGGACTTATAAATGGCTAACAAACGGCTTCACTCGGAAAATTTGGCCTGCGGCCAATTTTCCGGTGAGCCTCATCGTTCAACCTGACTTCTACCCGTGGTGGGCGAGTGACGGAGTTGCGAATTTCCGATACGATCAGCATCCCGGAGCAGGAGATAGAGCTGGTCCAGATCCGGGCCCAGGGCGCAGGGGGGCAGAACGTCAACAAAGTCTCCTCGGCGGTCCACCTCAGATTCTCCATCGCCTCTTCCTCCCTGCCGGAGCTCTACAAAGAGAGGCTTCTTGCCCTGCGCGACCAGCGGATCAGCAAGGAGGGCGAGATCATCATCAAGGCCCAGCGCCATCGCTCCTTCGAGAAGAACAGGGAAGATGCCCTGGCCCGGCTGGCGGAGCTTGTCCGACAGGCGGGCCGGGAGAGGAAAAAGCGCAGGCCCACCAGGGCGACCCTCAGCTCCCGGAAAAAAAGGCTGGAAGGCAAGAGCAGGCGCGGCCGGCTCAAGGCCCTGCGCGGAAAAAAAATCGAGGATTGACCGCCTATTTGCCGAAGCCGCAGATGGGGTAGACGCAGGATTTGCACTGCCGGCAGAGGCCGCCGTGACCCATGGTCGCCAGTTCCTGCCGGCCGATCCTTTCTCCAGCAAGCACCCTGGGCAGAACCAGGTCGAAGACCGTGATCCGGTGGAACATCCCGCAGGCCGGCAGCCCCAGGACGGGCACGCCGTCGATATAGCCCACCAGGAACATGGCCCCGGGCAGCACCGGGGTTCCGTAAGCGATGTCGGTTGCCCCGGCCTGGGCGATGCCCATCCGGGTGACATCGTCGGGATCCACGGACATGCCGCCGCTGGTCACGATGAGGTCGGCGCCGGCGGCCAGACACTCCCTGATCTCCCGGGCGATGGTCTCGGCGTTGTCCGGCGCGAAGCGGACCTCGATCACCTCCGAGCCGAGCTGCTCGAGTTTTTTGCGCAGCACCGGCTCAAAGGCATCCTTGATCCGGCCATGAAAGACCTCGTTGCCGGTGATGATCAGCCCGGCCCGCGCCCGGCGCAGCCTGAGGACCCGGACAATTCCCTCTGCCCGGGCGGCAATGCCCGCGGCCTCTTCCACGATCCGCCGTTTCGAGACCAGGGGAATCAGGCGGGTGCCGGCAATCTGCTCCCCCTTTTCGACCGGGGTATTGCTGTGCAGGGTCGCGCACATCACCTCGCCCAGCAGGTTGAAGCGGTAGAGCGCCTCGCTGTCCACCTTGAGCAGGCCGTTCTGGCTGGCGACGATGCTGAGCTTGCCTTCCACGGGCTCCCCGGAAACAGCGGTGCCCGGCCCGGCCAGGGCCCTGGCCAGGAGCTCGGCCGCCTCGTTTTCGTGGATCTCCTCCTTGCCGAGCTCAAGGACATAGATGTGCTCCTTGCCGAGGCGCTTGAGGTGCTCGACATCCTCCGGGCGGATGATATGTCCCTTTCGGAAGGCGCGGCCCTTGAATTCGCCCTTGCGGATTTCCGTGATGTCGTGGGGCAGCACCATGCCCACCGCCTGCTCCACCGGGATTGTTTTGCTCATTACCTCACTCCTCCCCAGTCACCGTGTAATAGCGGCCATGGGCGCAGGGCCGGCAGAGGACCCTGCCCCCTGCGGTCACTTCCCGGCAATCCTGCACCCAGTCTCCGCACTCTGCGCACTGCACCCGCCGCAGGGGCCGGCCCGGCATATCTTCCTCCGGTACCTGGACGGCGACCTGCTGCACCTTGAAAAGCTCCTCTTCCGGCATGATCCGGTAGGCTTCCAGTTGCTGCCTGTACTTGTCGCCGATGGCGGGCGCATATTTTTTCGAGGTTTCCCGAGCCTCTTCCAGCGCGGTGACCCGCACCGCCTTCCCGGTTTTCAGGTTGACGAAGGTGGCGGCCATGATGCCGAAATCGAGCCATTTCAGGGAACGCTTCCCCAGCGAACAGCCGGTCACGGTCTGGATGGCGTCGGTGGCGCAGCGGTCGATTTCCACCAGCACGTAAAAATCCTTGCGCTGGCTGCCCCGCGGGTCGTCGATACCTATCTCGCGCAGGCCGAGCATGGACATCCGCACGCCGATCACCTGGCCTGCGCAGATATGTCCATGAATTTTCGTGGATTTTTCAAGAAGTTCTGCAAAGGATTCCATGGCGATCCTCTTTGGGGGGGCGGAGGTGGTCATGCGGGCGGTGCGCCCGTGTCGACGCAATGTAGGCGAAGAGGGAGGTTTTTGCGAGAAAAAGATTGCAGTTCCGGCTGGACAGGGGAGGCGAGGGACGGCTTTCTCCCCGAACGCTATTGCGCCCGCGGAATCACTCGTCCTTGATGGCGGCCAGGGGTTCGAGATTGGCGAGGCGGCCAACGGGCATGGCGGCGCCGATGAGGCAGATGGCAATGCCGCTCAGCATGGCGGCCAGGCTGAGCAGAAACGTCTCCGGGCCGAGGGTGGAGATGCTGCCGAGACGGACGAGCAGGGCGAAGTCGCGGGAGAGAAAATGGATGAGGGAATGGCCGAGGGCGATGCCGATGATGCCGCCCATGGCGCTGATGATCAGGGCCTCGCTCAGGAAGATTTTCATGATGTGGAAACGGGTGGCGCCGATGGCCCGCAGGATGCCGACCTCGCGCCGCCGTTCGTTGGCCATGGCGGTGAAGGTGGACCAGGCCAGCAGGATGGCAAGCAGGGAGGCGATGAAGATGGTGATGGAAAAGACCTTGACGATGTCCTTGAGCGTGGTGCGGATCCCTGCGCCGATATTGCCGCGGGTCATGATGCCGAGCCTGGGGTTGATGGTGCGGATCTTGGCCACCACCGCTTCGGTGTCGCTGCCTTCCCTGAGCTTGAGAAAGATGATCGATATCTTGCCGGGTTTGTAATCGCCCATGGCCTCGGGAGAAACCTTGGCAAGGTCGTCGAGACGCATGAAGACCCCGCGATCGATGCCGGTTCCGGTTTCCCTGAGATGGCCGACCACCTTGACGCCCTGGCCAAAAAGGGTGGCGGTGTTGATCAGGCCCAGGAATTCGTAGATGTAGCTGCCCACGTAGATTTCGGTGTTGGCAAGCCGGGCGGGGCCGGTTTCCAGCCAGGGGCGGATGACGAAATCGTTCTCCTGGTCGAAGGCGATGACCTGGCCTTCGTCGATGCTGCAGCAGCCGGAGCCCAGGGTGTTGAGATAGACATGGTAGGTCGCCTGCCTGACCTCGGGAAGGTCGGCCACCGAGTCGAAGACGAATTCATCCATGTAGAAGGTTTTGATCTTGCTTTCGAGGATGAATTCCTCCGCCACGGTTTTTGCCTCCTGGGGAACAATGACGATGTCGGCGCCCAGGCGCTTGTTCGCCTCCTCAAGGTCTTTTTGCACGGCGTTGTTGAAGAGCAGGGCAAAGACCAGCAGGGAGACCAGCAGGGAGACGGCAAGCACCAGCACCACATTGCGGAAAAGCTTGCGGACCACGGTTTTCCAGGCGATGGCAAGCAGGGAGGAGACGCTGGGGGTGGACATGAAACTGCCTCTCGGTGTGGTGATGGTACCCTGAAAATGGAAAAGACAAAAACCGGGGGCTCTTTTTACCCCCCGGTTTTTGTCTTGCTGTTCAGATGGGAACGGTCTTGCTGCGGTTTTACTTCTTGGCCCAGTTCACATCCAGGCCGCAGAGTACGGCATGGGGTGCGTCCTCGCCCGTGCCAAGCTGCTCGTCATGGCATTTCAGGCAGGCGGAGGAGGGTTTGCCGATGAATTTTTTGGCGGCGACATCGTAGAGCATCAGCTGGCCGTCCATGCGCCATTCGCCATCCGCGGGCTTGGCGGGATCGGCGCAGCCGGGAAGGATGGTCTTGGTGCGGGTGGTGGCGACAATGTACTTGCCGTCCGGGGTAAAGATCGCGTCGTGGTTTTCGTTGAGGTTGGGCATGGTTTCGGCGTCAAGAACCTTCAGGCTCTTGGTGTCGACCAGAAACATGATGTCGCCGGTGGCGTTGGCGATCATCTTGCCGTCCGGGGAGTAGTACTGCCGGAAGCTGATGGTCTTTTTGACGTTGCCGTCGGCGGCACCCTTGCGGAGCACCTTGACCTTGCCTTTTTCCAGCTCGGCGGCATCGAGGACAACCATGTGCATCTTGCCGATGCCGTCGCCCAGCTCCTTGTCGGTGGGGGCGGTGTTGGCCTCGTTCATGGTGATGAACACTTCCTTCATGTCCGGGGAGTTGATGCCGTGCATGTACTTGTAGCCCGCCTTGATGTCGGCGTCGGTGCCTTCCAGAAAGACGTTGTGCTTCATTTCCATGGTCTTCTTGTCGATGATGCTGATGTAGCCGGGCTTGTTCATGGAAATGGGCATGAAGTAGGCGGGGGTCTGGGCGGAGGCGCAGTAGCCTGCCTTGGTGCTCAGGGTACCGGCCGGCACCGGGAAGGTCTTGTCGACAATGACCTCGCCGCTCTTCAGGTCCGATTTTCCGTAATGGTAGGAATCGTTGGCGTCGTGGTCGGGCTTGTAGGTGGACCAGTACATGGTATCGCGGTCCTTGAAGTCGATGCGCGCATCATGGACAGGATGCGAAGAGCCGGTGCCGATGTCGATCTTGTCCAGCTCCTTGATGGTAATCGGGGTTTCCGCCTTGGGATCGATGGTGAAGACGGCCTTGGCAAAGTGTCCGCCCATGCCGGCGATGTAGGCGGTGCCGGAATAGGTTTGGGCGTCGGCCGCCGCGGCGGCTCCGAGCAGACCCAGGGTGAGGGTGCCGGTGATCACTGACTTACGCCAGGAAGCTGTGGTGAACTGCATGGTTTTCCTCCTTAGAAACGCTTATGGGCTTTGATTCCCGGACAGCGTCCGGCAGTTGCTGCTGCCAGACATGAATAACGGCCCTATAGGCTCCGGGCGGCTCTCCGTTGCGTATAAGGCTGACAACGTGGTGCGACAAAATGCCGCATTTCTCGTTGCGATAATACCACCTGGTGGTATATTGGCAAGTGCATTTTTGCCAAGGCCGCAAATTATTTTGCATGGGATCAGGCCGTGACGACGTGCTTCCGGAGGCCTTGCCCCGGAGCGTTTTGCTCCGCAACCTGCCCGCTGCCTTTCCCCGGCGTAAGCTCCCGAATATCCGTGCCACAACCGAAGAAGAGCGAAACATGAGCGCGATCATCCGCTGCGAAAATCTGGTCAAAAGCTATCCCGCCGACACGCGGCCGGTTTCTGCCGTCGCCAATGTGAATCTCGTGGTGGAACGGGAGGATTTTCTCGTCATTCTCGGCCATTCCGGTTCCGGGAAAACCACCCTGCTCAGCCTGATCGGCGGTCTCACCGCGCCGGACAGCGGCACGGTGCTGGTGGACGGCGTCGAAAACTGGCAGCAGGGAGATCAGGCCCTCTCGGTCATGCGCAACAGCAGGATCGGCTTCATCTTCCAGTTCGCCAGCCTCATTCCGACCCTGACCGTCATGGAGAATATTCTCCTCCCGCTCAGCTTCAGCCAGCGTCCGGCCGGCAGCCGCGACCTGGCCGAGGAGATCCTGGCCCAGGTCGGCCTGGCCGACAAGGCTGGCAGCCTGCCGGCCCAGCTTTCCGGCGGCCAGCAACGGAGAATCGCCATTGCCCGCGCCTTCATCAATTGCCCCGACATCATCCTCGCCGACGAACCCACCGGGGATCTCGACGAGGAGACGGAAAGGGATATACTTCAACTTTTTCGGCGCTATAATAAGAACGGGGTTACCTTCATCGTGGTCACCCATAACAGTGAGCTGGCAGCCAGCCAGGAAAGGGCCAGGGTCTTGATGATGCGGCAGGGAGTCCTCACGGAGCAGGATGGAGAAGCTGGGGTGGCGCATGCTTGAAAAAGGGTTGCGGGTTCTGTTTTGCTCCCTCCTTCTCCTCGCCTTTGCGGCCTGTTCCGGAGAGGAGCCGAAGCCGAGCCGCTTGCAAATCGGTGATCCGGCCCCTGATTTTTCCGCGACCGATCTCGAAGGCCAGCCGGTTTCTCTGGCCGCCTATCGCGGCCAGCCCGTGGTCCTGCGTTTCTGGTCCACGGAGTGCAAGTACTGTCGGGCCGACACGCCGATTTTCAACCAGTATTTCAACAAGTACCAGGAGCGCGGCCTGCGGGTGGTCTATATCAACCGGAACGCCGACGAGGAAACGGTGCGCCGGTTCGTCGCCGACCTCGGCATCGTTTTTCCGGTGGTGCTCGACAGCGGGGGAGCAATCTCCGCGAGTTACAACATCAAAATCGAGCCGCAGACGATTTTTCTTGCCCCAGACCACACCATCCTTGCCGCCATCCTCGGCGGGGTGAGCGAGGGCGAGTTCCAGGGTCTGCTCGGCAAATATCTTGCAAATCCGGCAGGGGAGGGCGAGTGATGGGGCCGTGTTTCCAAAAGCGGATCTGGCGCTTTCACTACCTCCTGCTGGCCGCTCTTCTTCTGCTGCTTTCCGGGCCGGGCCTCCTCCTGGCTGCCGGGCCGACGGCCAACAAGGTGGGGGCGGATGAGCGCTGCCCGGTTTGCGGCATGTTCGTGGCCAAATACCCGGACTGGCTTGCCCGCATGGAGTTTGCCGACGGCAGGGTTCTCTGCTTCGACGGGGTCAAGGATCTGCTGGTCTATCATCATCGCCCTGCCGAGTATGGCGCGGATTCCCTACCGGCCCAAAAAATCTGGGTGCAGGATTACTACAGCCTGGAATGGATCGATGGCCGGGCAGCCTTTTATGTGATCGGCAGCGACGTGTACGGCCCCATGGGTCACGAGTTCATTCCCTTCGCCACCCGGGCGGCGGCGGAGAATTTTCGCAAGGACCACAAGGGCAAGGAGATTTTCGGCTTTTCCGATATAAGCGCCGAGCTGGTTGAATCGCTGCGGGGCGGCCAGACCATGCGGTAGCCGGCCATGATGCGACCCTCTGCGCTTTTTGCCCTCTGCCTTGCCCTGCTCTGCCTGCTGGCCGTTCTCCTCCTCGCCCAGGGCCAGCGCCTCCGGCACCGGGAAAACGCCGCCCTGGGCAGGCTGCTGGTCGCCACCAGCGCCCTGGGCCTCACCGATCTCGCCCTTTCCACCGAGGCGCGTTACACCAGGCATCCCGCCGTCAGCGACCCCATGGCCCCGTTCATGGATCACCCCGGGGCCATCGAACATTTTCCCAGCGGAGTATTCTGGGCTCCGCCCCCGCGCTGAGTTCCCATGGCAAAGAGAGGAATCGAAAAGCAGCTCAACATCCTGGACTATGCCCTTTCTTCCCTCTGGCGGCGCCGGACGAAGAATCTCAGCATTCTTCTGGTTTTTTCCGCGGTGATCTTCCTCGTCGCCTCCTTCCTCATGGTGAGCAAGGCTCTTTCCGACCGGGCCGGCCAGCTGCTGGTCGCGGCCCCGGAAATCACGGTCCAGAGGATGTCGGCCGGCAGGCAGGAGGCGATTCCCCTCGCCCATGGCGAGCGGCTGCAGGGCATCTTCGGTATCCGCCGCGTCGTGCCCCGGGTCTGGGGCTATTATTTCGACGAGGTGACCGGCGCCAACTTTACGGTCCTGGGGGTGGATCCGCTGCAGATGCCCGGCGGAGACGGGCTCGCCACGGCACTTGCCCGGGGGAGGCTGCCCGAAGAGGGGGAAGCGGGCATGGTGGTGGTCGGGCAGGGGGTGGTCGAGACCCTGGCCCTGGAAAACCGGCAGCTCTTTTCCCTGTTCCGCCCCGATCTTTCCCTGAAAACCCTGACGGTGAGCGGCGAATTTGCCAAGGAGACCGGGATCATGACCGCCGATCTCCTGCTGATGCATCCTGCCGAAGCCCGGGATCTCTTCCTGATCGCCCCGGGCTTCGCCACCGATCTCTGCATCTCCGTGGCCAACAGCAGGGAAATCGAAACCATCGCCAGGAAAATCGCGGAGCTGCTCCCCGACTGCCGGGTGCTGACCCGGCCGCAGATCCAGAAAACCTATCAGGTCGTTTTCGGCTGGCGCAGCGGCTTCGCCTCCATCTGCCTGCTCAGCGCCGTGGCCGCCTTCATCATCCTTGCCTGGGACAAGGCTTCCGGCCTCGCCCCGGAGGAGCGGCGGGAAATCGCCATCCTGAAGGTGCTGGGCTGGGAAACCGCCGACGTGCTGGCCGTCCGTTTCTGGGAGGCCTGCCTGGTTTCGGGCCTGGCCTTTCTATTGGGCATGCTCTCCGCCTTCGCCCATGTGCTCTTTTTCTCCGCCTTCCTTTTCCGGCCGATCCTGCTCGGCTGGTCCGTGCTCGCACCCGGCTTGAGCCTGGTCCCTGCCCTGGCGCTTGGCGATTTTCTCCTCCTTGCCGCCTTCACCGTTCTTCCCTATCTCGCGGCCACGGTCATTCCCGCCTGGCGCAGCGCCACGGTTCCGGCTGATTCCGCCTTGGGGGGATGAGGAGATGCTGATAGCCCTTGAAAATGTCTGCAAGATCTACAACCAGGGCCAGGCCAATGAGGTGCGGGCGCTGAGCGGAATCGACCTGAGCGTCGAAGCCGGGAGCATGCTCTGTCTCAAGGGCCCCAGCGGCTCGGGAAAAAGCACCCTCCTCGCCATCATCGGTTGTGTTTTCCCGCCCACCAGCGGGCGCGCCGCCATTGCCGGCAAGCAGCTTGCCCGCCTGCCCGATCGTTTTCTCACCATCCATCGCCGGGAAAGCATCGGCTTCATCTTTCAGAAATTCAATGTGCTGCCGGAGCTCACCGTGCTGGAGAACATCACCCTGCCGCTCCTGCCCCTGGGAATTTCCCCCAGGGAACGGCGGCAGCGGGCGAAGACCCTCATGGAGCGGCTGGGGATCGCCCACCGCGAGAACTTTCCGGCCGGGCAGATTTCGGGCGGGGAACTGCAGCGGGTGGCCATCGCCAGAGCCCTGATCAACAGGCCGCCCATCATCCTGGCCGATGAGCCCACCGCCCATCTCGATACCCCCCTGAGCCGCGAATTCATGGCCATCATGCAGCAGTTGCAGGCAGAAGGGAAGACCATCGTCATCGCCTCCCACGACCCCCTGGTTTTCGAGCATCCCGCCATTGACCGGCAGGTCGCCATTCAGGACGGCAGGATCCATGTTCCTTAATCCCTGGAGTATCGCCCTGACGCTCTGCGGCCTTCTGGCCCTTGCCCTTGGCGCCGTTGCGTCAAGGACCGCCCTGCGCGTTCTGCGCTTCTGGGATCTCGGCAGCGACAGCAACCGGCAGATAAGCCTGGAGGGCGAGATCTGGCTTTCCTCGACCCTGATGGCCTATGGGCTCGGGTTTCAGATCGTCACCCTTTTTCTCTTTGTCCTGGCCGCGGATCAGTTTGCCCAGGCCATCGCCGGGGCCATGTGCGCCACCGGTTCGCTCCTGGCCAGCCCCTACGGAGTGCCGACCCTGCTGGTGAAGCTTTGCGGGCTTTTCTTCTACGGCTTCTGGCTGCTCCTGCACCAGCTGGACATCCGCTCCGAGCACTATCCCCTGGTCCGGAGCAAATATCTCTACCTCCTCCTGCTCATCCCCTTCCTGGTTCTCGATGTTTCCCTGCAGACCCTCTACATCGCCGGACTCAAGCCTGATATCATCACCTCCTGCTGCGGGGTGGTCTTTGGCAGCACTGCCGCCGGCGAAAGCAACCTGCTGGGCGGCTCTTCCCGGCATGGACTGCTGATCGCTTTTTCCCTCGCCAGCCTGAGTCTGGCGGGCATGGCCACCATCCTCCTGCGCCGCTGGCGCCCCAGGCTGGCCTGGTCCTATTCCCTGGGCTGGCTTTGTTTCCTGCCCCTCGCCCTGGTGGTGATCACCACGGTGGTTTCCTCCTACGTCTATGCCATGCCTTACCATAAATGTCCCTTCTGTCTGCTCAAGCCGGAATACCACTATTTTGGCCTGCCCCTCTACGGCAGCCTGCTGCTCGCGGGCTTTTTCGGGATGAGCGCGGCGCCGACCGGACTGGTGCGGAGCAAGCCCGGCCTTGCCCGGGTGGTCGACTCCTATCAGCGGCTGGCGGTCAAGGGCTCTCTTCTCCTGCTCGTGATCTTTGCAGGGCTTTCCTGGTATCACTTTCTGAAGTATCTGCTTGTGGGCGGAGAGGGATAGGAGGGAAGGGGGTGAGAGGGGAAGGGGAGGTGCAAATCCCCACAGGGCCAGGCGAGTGACCAGCCCTGTGGGGATTTTTGCTACATCTTTTTCATGTGCATGCCGCCCATGAGGGGCTTGATGGTTTCCATGTCGATGGTTTCGTAGGTGCCGAGGCTGCCGCCTTTCTCCTGCTGGAAAGCCTCGGCCCGGGCCTTGTCGGCGAAGGGGATCAGCTCCTTGCCCATGGGGCCCATTTCCGTGCTGCCAATGACGTAGTAGGCGCTCTTGCCGTCGATCCAGGCGCCGCTCTGGAAGTCCTTGACCCAGACGGCGCTGACCTGTTCGGCGGTGTGGGCGGTGGTGAATTTGGGCATGTTGAGCAGGAAGCGGAACATGCATTTGCCACCGTCAAAGGCGCTGCTGCTGCCGTCTGTGAAAAGCACCTGGGTCTGCCAGGCCGGATAGCGGTGCGGATACATGCCGCAGGCCGCGCAGGTCGCCTCCGGGCCAATCGTCGGCGCAGCCTGTTTTTCCGCGGCTCCGGGCTGGCCCGCCAGGAGAAGCAGGGAGGCGGCGAGGGCGAGGAGTATTCGGCAGTGCTGGGTGAAAGAATGTTTTTTTTGCATGGCTGGCTCCTTGTGGCGTCTATTTGTTGGGTGGATATTTTTGCAGCTTGCGCTGCAGGGTTCTGCGGTGGACCCCAAGTTTTTTGGCGGCCAGGGAGATGTTGCCGTCGCAGTCGCTGAGGACGCGATTGATGTGTTCCCACTCGGCCCTGGCCAGGGATGGCGCGGAAAAATCCTCCTGCTCGACGGCGATTCCCAGGCCGGGTTCCTTGGCAAAGGCGCTGAGGATATCGTCCACGTCCGCAGGCTTGGGCAGATAGTAAAGGGCGCCGAGCTTCACCGCCTCGGTGGCCGTGGCGATGCTGCCGTAGCCGGTGAGCACCACCATTTGCATCCGGGGGTGGATCGACTTGGCGGCGGCGATGAGCTCAAGCCCCGATTTGCCGGGCATTTTCAGGTCGACCACCGCCATGGCCGGCTTCTTGTCCTCGATGATCGCCATGGCTTCTTCGAAATTGGCAGCGGTATGCACGGTAAAGCCCCGCCGGGAAAAGGCCTTGGCCAGGCGTTCCCGGAAAAGCTCCTCGTCATCCACCAGTAGAATTGCGTTCCCCATGAATTTCCCCCTCTGGCAGGACCGCCTCCCTTCGCATGGGTGCGGGGCTTGCCTTGATTTGCCGTAAAGAAAAGAAGAGCGTCACCGTGGTTCCGGCCCCGGGCCTGGACTGGAGTTTGATCCCCCCGCCAAAGCGCTCTGCCGCGGTTTTTGCGAGATAGAGCCCCAGCCCCATCCCCTTGCCCGGCTCCTTGGTGGTGAAAAAAGGCTCGGTGGCCCGGGCCAGGGTTTCGGGGGCCATGCCCGCACCCTGGTCGGTGATCTGCAAAGAGAGAAAGGTTGCATCCCGCAACCATTCCACCTGAACCGGACGGCCAGCCGGCGAGGCGTCCAGGGCATTTTTAATGAGCCCCCGCACGATGCGGCGCATGGTGCGCAGCGGCAGTTCAACAACAACCCCCGGGTCTTTTGCAAAGAATTGTACCTGATTTCTCTGCGACTCGGGAAGGGTGGAAATCGTCTCCGTCAGAAAGGCATCGAGCAGGAAGGGGGAGAGTTCTTCGCCGAGATTCTCTCCCGCGTCGGCGGACATCTGGAAGAGGATTTCCTTGCAGTGCCTGACCTGATCGCGGATGAGGGTTGCGTCTGCGACCAACTCTTCGTTTCCTTTCTCCGCCTTGAGCGCATGGAGCATTTCTCCCGCGGCTATGGCTATTGTGGCGAGGGGGGTGGAAAATTCATGGGCCGCGCCCGCCGCCAGGGTGGCAAGGGAGGCAAGCTTTTCGTTCTTGCTCCGCTCTTCCCGCAGGGCGGCCAGGGTGGCTTGTTCCTTGGCCAGGGCCTGCTGGATGCGGCCGGCGAAGAAAACGATGAAAAAGGCGGTCACGGCAAAGGCCACCCACATCCCCTGGAGATGGATCTTCATGGGGTCGCTCAGGGTGGCCAGCAGGGCGGGCTCCGGGTGACAGGGCTGACTCGGACTGCCGGCCGCGGGCAGATAAAAGAGGGCGCCGTAGCCGGCCAGGGTGAAGCCGGCAAGTCCCCAAGTCCAGGCCGGCTTGAGGAGGATGGCAGCCAGGGTGATGTGGACCAGGTAGAGGAAGCTGAAGGGGTTCATCGGCCCGCCGGAATAATAGAGGAGCAGGGTGAGCAGGGCCGTGTCCAGGAACATGGCCAGGGCCACCAGCCAGTCGGCGACGGGAACATTTTTTTTGCTGAGGCCGAGAAAAAGGAGGTTGGTGAACACTTCAAAGAGCAGGATGGTGAAGATGATTCCGTAGGGCAGGGCAATGGGCAGAAAAAAGAAGACGAGGAGAACCAGCAGCAGCTGGGCCGCCACCGCCCCCCAGCGCAGATGGAGCAGCCACTGGAAGGCGACCTCGGCGGTGGTCGCGCTTTTGGGGTTTGCCGGAGAAGGCTGGGGATGGATGACCGTTTGCAAAGGTGGCTCCGTCTGGCCTTGCCCCATAAGGGGCAACACGCCGGAGAGAAGGTTTGTCAACAGGTTGTCAACAGGGTGTGTTGATAACCAGGCACAGGGTCTGCTTCTGCCCTGTACCGCAAATTTTTCTTTTCGACAAGAAAACAGGAAGAAAAGGCCCGGGGAATTTTCTGTGGCGGAGGAGAGCGGGGCGCAAAAGAGAGAATATCCATGAAGATTGCGCTTTTAGCGAATCGTGTGCGACAATTTGCCGCATTTGCAACCCGGACCCCCTGTGTTATACGACCACATTGGTTTTTTCCTTATAAACGCTCATTGGCTGAGCAGCGGCCTTCTTCCTGGCGGCTCCAGGAAAGGGGGTATCCTTCCGCGCCAATGGGCGTCCTTTGTTATTTTGACATCAAGCAATGGCTGGCCGCCCGGGAAGAGTTTGCTTTCCTGAGCGTCCTGTGGGCCTGATGCCATACAGAGTGGTCGGGCGGGCGCAACCGCACCCCGCAGGGATTTTTTCCTGATCCCGCCACCAGAGTGAGGGTATGACGCAGAGCGCCTCCATCAGTATGGCGGATATCTACCGCTTTCTTTCGCAATCCATGCAGTACCCCAACCCGGACTGGATGGATGAGACTTATTTTTCCGCAATCAATAACTTTCTCGACGAGCTGGGCTGGCAGGACGAGGCCGAAGCGCTCTCCAAGTCGATCGGCCAGGGCAAAGAGTGGCTTGAGCCCCTGCAGATCGAGCATACCCGCCTCTTTGTCAACGCCGTACCCTCGGTTATCGCCCCGCCATACGGCTCGGTCTACCTCAGCGACGACGGCATGCTCTATGGGCCGAGCGCGGTGAAGACCAAGCAGTTCTACCGGGAAAGGGGCTTTGCCCCGAGCGGCGAGTACGATATCCCGGACCATCTTTCCTTTGAACTCGAATTTCTTGCCCTGCTTGCCGAGGATGACAGGCAGGAGGATGAGGAGCTCTTCCTGAAAGAGCATTTCCGCCCCTGGTTCCCGAAGTTCCGGGAGAGGGTGCTGGCAGAGGGTCGTCACCCTTTTTACAGGGTTTTGGTTAACTTAATTGATTTTTTTACAAGGGAGGAACTGGAAAATGGCTTTGAATCTGACGAGACGTAAATTTCTGCAGACCGCATCCCTTGCGGCAGCCTCGGCAGCAATGTCCGGCTGTTTTGCCAAGAAGGCAGATGCGAGCGCGCCCTTTGTCAGGAAACCTTTTACCGCCCCCGGCAGCTTTGCCGGCACCACCACGGCGGTGGGCGGTGTCTGCGAGATGTGCTTCTGGCGTTGCCAATTGGTCGGCAAGGTCCGGGACGGTCAGCTGGTCAAGCTCGAGGGCAACCCCAAGAGCATCGACAACGGTCAGAGCATCTGCGCCCGCGGCAATGCCGGCGTCAAGCTGCTCTACGATCCGGACCGCCTCAAGTTCCCCATGAAGAACGTGGGCAAGCGCGGCGCTCCTGAGTGGAAGCGGATCAGCTGGGAAGAGGCCCTTGACGAGTGTGCCAGCAAGCTCAAGGCCGTGGTCGACAAATACGGCCCCCAGGGCATCGCCATTTTCCCGCATGGCTCCTCCGCCAAATACCCCATGACCTTTTTCGAACATGTGGTGGGCACCCCCAACAACTCCGAGGCCTCCTTCTTTCAGTGCCGCGGCATTCGCGACACCGCCTATGTGGCCACCCTCGACGTGGCACCGGGCGAGAATGTCGATATGCCCAACGCCAAGGCCATCTTCCTGGTCGGCTGCCATTTCGGCGAGAACGTCCACGTCTCGCACCTGAAGCGCTACCTGAAGGGTCTGGAGAACGGCGCCAAGCTGATCGTCGTCGATCCCCGCTTTTCCGCCTCCGCAGCCAAGGCGGACATCTGGGTCAAGATCAAGCCGGGCACCGATACTGCCTTCCTGCTGGCCATCATGAATTACCTGGTCAAGGAGGGCAAATACGACAAGAAGTATGTCGAGGAGCACGGCCAGGGGTTTGACCAGTTCACCAAGGCCATCGCCCACGCCACTCCGGAATGGGCCGCCAAGATCTGCGACATTCCAGCCAAGCAGATCAAGGAAGTGGCCGACATGCTGGCCGCCAACGCGCCCAGTGTTTCCATTCATCCTGGCCGGCACGTGAGCTGGCACGGCAACGACTTTCAGCGTGAACGCTCCCTGGCCTGCCTCACCGGTCTGCTTGGCGCCATCGGCGTCAAGGGTGGCTTTGTCGCCGGCAAGGGGCCGAAGAGCGGCAAGGCCGGCTGGCCCAAGCCCATGGCCGAGCATGCCGAAAAGTACGCCCTGCACAAGCTGGCCAAGGTACATCCCTACTCGCCGCCGGGCACTCCCACCGATCTGATCCGCAATGCCGCCGTGACCGGCAAGCCTTATCCGATCAAGGGCTTTGTCGCCTGGGGCCAGAACCCCATCCAGACCATTCCCGACCAGGCCCTGACCATCAAGATGCTCCAGCAGATGGATTTTGTGCTGGTCTGCGATGTCATGCCCACCGATATCACCATGTACGCCGATATCCTCCTGCCCGAGTCCTCCTACCTGGAGCGCTACGATCATATCCAGAAGGGCACCCAGTGGAATTTCGCTGATCCGCATCAGCAGTTCATCACGGCTCGCATGCCGCTGGTTTCTCCCACCGCGGCCGATCATGAGCGCAAGGATTCGGTCTGGATAGTCAACGAGCTCGCCAAGCGTATGGGCTACGGGGAGCACATCAAGGTTCAGTCCGGCGAGGATATGACCGACAAGATCCTGGCTGGCGCCGAGCCGCCGCTCTCCATCGAACAGCTGCGCAAGGAAGACGGCATCCATGTCCAGCCCGGTGTCGATCCCTACGGCAAGGCCCTGGATGTCTACTTCTTCAGCGAGGACATTGCCGCCGCCGGCTTCCCGGGCGCGCCGACCTATATTCCGGTTCCCGAGCCGCCCAAGGGCTTTGCCCGCCTGGTGTACGGCCGCGCTCCGGTGCACACCTTCAACCGCACCATGAACAACGCCTGGCTGCACAACGAGATGCCCACCAACCCGGTCTGGCTCAACGACGAGTCGGCCAAGAAGATGGGCCTGAAGGATGGCGACTCTGTCATGCTCGTCAACCAGGACGGCGTCAAGTCCCGCACCAGCACCGTGGTCAAGGTGACCCCCGGCATCCGCAAGGATACGGTCTACATGGCCCATGGGTACGGCACCATGAACCCGCTCATGACCGTAGGCGCCGGCGCCGGTGTCGACGATCAGAGCCTGATCAGCAAATCGGCGGTCGACCCTGAGACCGGTGCTCACGGTATGCGCAACAACTTTGTCAAGTTCATCAAGGACGGCAAGGAGCTGAGCATCCCGGCCTGATTCTTGCGAAGTTGTTGTTGAGAACAAATTTGTGCTGCTATTAACTATCTTGTTTATGGAGGTATTACCGTGAGTCAATACGGAATGATTATAGATCTTGATAAATGTGTCGGCTGCCACGCCTGTGCCATCGCCTGCCGGGCTGAATGGGAAGTGCCTGTGGGCAAGGATTCGGCCGACCGGGAGAGGAAAAGGAATTTTGTCAAGCGGCTGGGGCCCAGCAACACCCCGCACGGCCTTTCTTCCACCTATTATCCTGCCCTCTGCAACCATTGCGACAAGCCGGCCTGTGTCGACGTCTGCCCTGCCGACAAGGTTGAAGTCACCTTCAAGGACGCCAAGACCGGCGCCACCAAGACCATGGCGGTGGCCGCCACCTGGAAGGATCCCTTCAACGGTACCGTGCAGATCGACAAAGAGCGCTGCCTTGGCTGCGGCGCCTGCGCCGACGCCTGCCCCTACGACGCCCGTTACGTGAACGAGGATGGCGATGAGCCCAAGGCCGACAAGTGCACCTTTTGTGTCGAGCGGGTGGCAGAGGGTCTCGAACCGGCCTGCGTGCAGACCTGCCTGGCCCGCGCCCGCATCTTCGGCGATCTTTCCGACCCCAACTCCGAGGTGGCCAAGTATGTGAAGAAGGGTGCGGCCCGCCTGGAGAGCGCCAAGGTGAAGATCGGTCCCAATGTCCGTTACTACGGCAACAAGAAGGACATGCATCTGCTGACCAGCACCTGCACCCCGCAGGCCATGCCGCAGGCCAATCTGCGCCGGACCATCATGGCCCGCATGATGAAGCCGGCCATGGAGCAGGTCAAGGGCCTCGGTCTGCTCGGTCTGGCCGGGGCCGTAGTGGTCAAGGGCTTGAGCGAGGACGAGAAGGAATAAGTCGTTCCGCGATTTTGCTGGTTATGAGGGGCCCCCGGCGCCAAAAGGCGTCGGGGGCTTTTTTGTGGGTGGGCAGCAGAGTTTTCGGCTCGTCTATTTTCCGTGTTTCCAATAATCAGGTCGTTTGACAAAATCCCCTGCGAAGGGTAGTCCTATCGCAAAGTCCTTGGCCTGCCTGCCACAAGAACAACGCCGGACTGCGGTGCTTATGCCCCCATTTGCTTTCAAAGAATTTCTTCCCACCGTTCCCTTGCAGCCCGGCGTCTATCTGATGAAGAGCCGGGCGGGCGAGGTGCTCTATGTGGGCAAGGCCAGGGAGCTGCGCAAGCGGCTTGCCTCTTACGCCCGCATCGATCAGAGCCAGCACGGCAAAACCGCGATGCTGCTCTCCCAGGTGCGCGTAATCGAGACCATTGTCACCAATACCGAGAAGGATGCCCTGATCCTGGAATCCGCGCTGATCAAGCAGCACCGGCCCAAGTACAACGTCATCCTCCGTGACGACAAGAGCTACCCGCTGCTTAAGGTGACGGTGCAGGAAGAGTGGCCCAGGCTGGTGATGACCCGGCGGCGGATAAAGGACGGGGCTCGCTATTTCGGCCCCTTTTCTTCACCTTCGGCCATGTGGGAAACCATCCGCTACCTCAACTCGCTTTTCCCCCTGCGCCGCTGCAAGGAAAAGAGCCTCAAGCCCAAGTCCCGGCCCTGCCTCAATCACCAGATGGGCCGTTGTCTTGCCCCCTGCGCGGACAAGGTCAGCCGCGAGGCGTACCTGGAGCTGGTCAACAATGTGCTGCTGGTGCTGGAGGGAAAGAACCAGCAACTGGTCAAGGAGCTCTCCCGGAGGATGGCACAGGCCTCGGCGGAGCTGCGCTTTGAGGAGGCGGCTCAGCTGCGGGACCGGATCAATTCCCTGAACAAGACCCTGGAAAAGCAGCAGGTGGTGGCGGCCCATGGCAGGGATCAGGATGTGTTGGGTTTTGCCCGGCAAGATGCTTCCGTGGCCGTGGCCCTGCTCTTTATCCGCAAGGGAGTAATCACCGGCCAGCAGGCCTTTTTTCTCGCCGAGCCGGTGGGCTCCGACCCTGAGGTGCTCACCGAGGTGCTTTCCCGGTTTTACGGCGAGGAGGACCGCTACCTGCCCCAGGAGATTCTGCTGCCCTTTGCGGGAAGCGATGATCCTTTGCTGGCGGAATGGTTGAGCGAAGAAAAGGGCAGTGCGGTGGCCATTGCCTGCCCGCAGCGGGGGGACCGGGTGCGGTTGTTGGAGATGGCCGAGACCAATGCCCACCAGGTTTTGAATGCGAGAAAAACCAAGCAGACCTCCTGGCAGGCCCTGGCCGGGGGGCTGCAAAAGTCCCTGGGCCTGGCACGGCTCCCCGAGCGGATCGAGTGTCTGGACATCTCCAACCTGGGCGGCAGGCAGGCGGTGGGTTCCCTGGTCTGCTTTGTCGCAGGAGAAAAGGCCAAGGAGCGTTACCGGCATTATGCCATCCATACCGTGCCTGGCCCGGATGATTACGCCATGATGGGTGAGGTTTTGGGGCGGCGCTTTGCCAGGGGGCTGGCGGAAAATGACATGCCCGATCTTCTCCTGGTGGACGGGGGCAAGGGCCAGCTCGGCGTGGCCATGCAGGCCTTGGTCGAGCTCGGCATTCCCGGCGCGGTTGAGCTGGCCGGCATTGCCAAGGAAAAGGGGGAGGAGGGGGAGAAACTCTATCGGCCAGGGCGGAAGAACCCGATCATTCTGGACCGCCATTCCCCGGTGCTTCTCTACCTCATGCGGATCAGGGACGAGGCGCATCGCTACGGCATAACCATCCACCGGAGGTTGCGGGGCAAAGAGAGCCTGACCTCTGCCCTGGAGCAGATTCCCGGGGTGGGCAAGGCGCGCAAGGAGTTGCTGCTGCGGGAAATCGGCAGCATGCAGCGGTTGGCCCAGGCAAGCGAGGCGGAACTTGCTGCGGTGCCGGGGATTGGCCCTGCCCTCGCTGCCCAGATCTGGGCGCATCTGCATGGTGGGGAAAAATAAGGGGGTGGGGGCAAGGGGAAAGGCGCAAGGCGGAAGCCCAAGGATTATTGTTGCTTTTTGACCCTTGAAAAACTAAATTGCTGAGTTCTGTACCGGATCAGTAATGTTCGGTTGGGAAATCGGAAAGTTCAAGAAAGTCCCCTCTCCCCCCTGCGGGAGAGGGATAGGGTGAGGGGGGAAGGCGCAGGCTGTGAGGCGGTCGGCATGTTCGGCCGTCGCACGATCCGCCTTTTTTGCTTTGACTGCCTGGAGAAAATACTATGTGGGAATATACGGACAAGGTTCGGGATCACTTTATGAATCCCCGGAATGTGGGTGAGATTGAGAATGCGGACGGGGTCGGCGAGGTCGGCTCCCTTGCCTGCGGCGATGCCTTGACCCTCTATTTTAAGCTGGACGAAAACGAGCGGATTGTCGATGCCAAGTTCAAGACCTTTGGCTGCGCCAGCGCCATCGCTTCTTCTTCGGCCCTCACCGAGATGATCAAGGGCATGCCTCTGGACGAGGCGGAGAAGGTCACCAACGAGGATATCGCCGAGTATCTCGGCGGTCTGCCCAAGGAAAAGATGCACTGTTCGGTCATGGGGCGGGAGGCCCTTGAGGCCGCCATCGCCCATTATCGGGGAATTCCCCTGCCCATGGCGGAAGGGGAGGTGGTCTGCGAGTGCTTCGGCGTTACCGATCTCGAGGTGAAGCGGGCCATCGTCGAGAGCAACCTCCGCTCTGTCGAGGAGATCACCAATTTCACCAAGGCCGGCGGTGGCTGCGGCAAGTGTCACGAGCGACTGGAAGAGCTTTTGCGCGAAGCGCGTCAGGATGTGCAGCAGATCATCCCGGACAAGCGCCCCACCCGGCTGACCAATATCCAGAAGATCAAGCTCATCGAGGAGGTCCTCGAAAGAGAGGTGCGGCCGAATCTGCGCAAGGACGGCGGCGATATCGAGCTGGTTGACGTGGACGGCGATTTTGTCATCGTTTCCCTGCGCGGGGCCTGCGGCACCTGCAAGAAATCGCAGACCACCCTCAAGGAGTACGTGGAGAAGAAGCTGCGCGAGCAGGTGCTCGATACCCTCATCGTCGAGGAGGAAAAATAATGAGCAAGGTCGTCTACATGGACAACAACGCCACCACCCGGGTCGCCCCGGAGGTGCTTGCAACGATGCTCCCCTTCTTTTCCGAGCTCTACGGCAATCCTTCCAGCATGCACAGTTTCGGTGGCCAGGTGGGGCGAATGGTGCGGGAGGCGCGGGAAAAGATCGCAGCCCTCCTCGGCGCCGGTCCCGACGAGCTGCTTTTCACCAGCTGCGGCACGGAGAGCGACTCCACCGCCATCCTCTCCGCCCTCCAATCCTTCCCAGAGAAGCGGCATATCGTCACCACCCGGGTCGAGCATCCGGCGGTGAAGAATCTCTGCGAGAACCTGGACAAGCTCACCGGTCACAAGCACCGGGTCACCCAGCTGCCGGTGAACAGCGACGGCACCATCGATCTGGATCTCTACGAAAACAGCCTGGACGAAGAAACCGCCATCGTCAGTGTGATGTGGGCGAACAACGAGACCGGTGTGCTCTTTCCCATCAAGGAAATGGCCGAGATCGCCAAAAGCCGGGGCATCCTCTTCCACACCGACGCCGTGCAGGCGGTTGGAAAAATTCCCATAAACCTGTCACAAGTACCCATTGATTTCCTCTCCCTTTCCGGTCATAAATTACATGCGGCCAAGGGGATAGGGGTGCTTTATGTGCGCAAGGGAACGCCTTTTGTTCCCTTTTTGATCGGCGGGCACCAGGAGCATGGCCGGCGGGGCGGCACCGAGAATGTCGCCTCCATCGTCGGTCTTGGCAAGGCCTGCGAGCTTGCCGCCCGCAATATGAACGAGGAGAACGGCAGGGTCAAGGCCCTGCGGGACAAGCTGGAGGAGGGGCTGCTCGCCAGCATCCCCAACGCGCTGCTGAACGGACACAAGACCCTGCGGCTGCCAAACACCACCAATATCAGTTTCGAGTATGTGGAAGGGGAGGCGATCCTCCTTCACCTGGACCGCTACGGCATCTGCGCTTCCTCCGGCTCCGCCTGCACTTCCGGTTCGCTGGAGCCCTCGCATGTCATGCGGGCCATGGGGGTTCCCTTCACGGCGGCGCACGGCTCGATCCGTTTGAGCCTCAGCATCTACAACACCGAGGAAGAGGTCGATTTTGTCCTTGAGAAATTGCCACCGATCATTGCCCAGTTGCGGGAGATGTCTCCCTTCTGGCAAGGTGAACACAAGGGGAAGGTCGGCGGCAGCCAGTGCCGCTGCAGCTGCTCGTAACTGTGTCAATTCTGAGGAAAGAGCATGAAGGTAATCCCCGCTTCCGTCACCATCCTTGAGGAGCTGGACAGGCAGAGCATGGCCACCCGGATCGAGGCCTGCGGCCGCCTTTGCTACAAGTCGGAGGACAAGATCAGCGAAGATTCCGCTGAACCCTTTGTGCGCGGCATTGTCAAGCACGGTCACAATTCGGTCATGGAGATGGCGGCCTTGACCCTGCGGGTCACGGTGGAGAGCGAATCCATCGTTGCCCAGTTTCTCAACGTCATTCCCAAGTATATTCAGTTTGACCGCCTCGAAAAAAAGATCCTCCTCATTTCCGGTACGGTGCGCGCCTTTCGGGAGCTGTATCGCGATGCGGGCGGGGGCAAGCTGATCAAGGCCATGGCCGGGTTTCTCGGCAGCCGTTACCCGCTTTTTTTCCACGACCTTGCGCCCAGGCGCGGCTGGTTGGCGCAGGCCGGGGTCATCGTGGAGAAACTCAGCCTGGCCGAGGTGGACCGGCTCCCGGCGGATCTGCTGGCCAAGCATCGCCACGTGGCCGTGCGCTTCATCACCAACCGGGCGGTCACCCATGAGATTGTCCGGCATCGCCCCTGCTCCTTCCTCCAGGAAAGCCAGCGCTACTGCCGTTATGCCGACGATAAGTTCGGCAACGAAGTCACCTTTATCAGGCCCATGTTCTTTACGGAAGGAAGCAGGGAGTATCAGCTCTGGGAACAGGCCATGCTGGAGACGGAAAAAATTTATCTCGAACTTCTGAAGAGCGCGTCTCCCCAGGCGGCGCGCACCGTGTTGCCCAATTCCTGCAAGACGGAAATCATTGTTTTTGCCAATCTGCTCGAGTGGCTGCATATCTTCAAGCTGCGCACCCCGAAAAACGCGGAGCCCTCCATGCGGGAGGTGATGATTCCGCTGGCCCATGAATTCGGCCGCCTTTATCCTGCGCAGTTCGGCGAATTGAGCCGGACCCTTGTCTGAGGCGGACAGCCGTTATTCCGGTCGCGTGAGCGGTCCGGCCAGAATACGATGGATACGATGATTTTTTTTAAATCACTAATTTAGAAGAAGGAGAAAGAAATGGCTTTTGATGCGGTGAATATGGCAGACTGGCAGATTTCCGAGGCTGCCGAAAAGAACATGCCCACCCCTGAGGAGTGGCGGGACAGATTGGGGCTTGAGAAAGACGAAATTCTCCCCATGGGCCGGTTGGCCAAGCTCGATTTCCTGAAGATCATCAACCGTCTCAAGAACAAGCCGGATGGCAAGTACATCGAGGTGACCGCGATCACCCCGACTCCGCTGGGCGAGGGCAAGTCCACCACCTCCTGCGGCCTGATGGAAGGCCTGGGCAAACGCGGCAAGAATGTCGGCGGCGCCCTGCGCCAGCCCTCCGGCGGCCCGACCATGAACGTCAAGGGCACCGCGGCCGGCGGCGGCAACTCGCTGCTTATCCCGATGACCGAGTTCTCCCTGGGGCTCACCGGCGACATCAACGACATCATGAACGCCCACAACCTGGGCATGGTCGCCCTGACCGCCCGCATGCAGCATGAGCGGAACTACAACGATGAGCAGCTGGCCCGCCTCACCGGCATGCGTAGGCTCGACATCGACCCCACCCGGGTTGAATTCGGCTGGATCATCGACTTCTGTGCCCAGGCGCTGCGGAATATCGTCATCGGCCTCGGCGGCCGCACGGACGGTTTTACCATGCAGTCCAAATTCGGCATTGCCGTGGGTTCCGAGCTCATGGCCATCCTCTCCATCGCCACCGACCTGGCGGATCTGAAGGAACGGATCAACAACATCACCGTGGCCTTTGACAAGAGCGGCAAACCGGTTACCTGCCGCGATCTGGAAGTCGGCAACGCCATGGCCGCCTTCATGCGCAACACCATCAACCCCACCCTGATGTGCACCGCCGAGTACAACCCCTGCCTGGTCCACGCCGGACCTTTCGCCAACATCGCCGTCGGCCAGTCTTCCATCATCGCCGACCGGGTTGCCCTGAAGCTCTTCGATTACAACATCACCGAGTCGGGTTTTGCCGCCGATATCGGTTTCGAGAAATTCTGGAACGTGAAATGCCGCTACTCTGGCTTGAAGCCCCATGTCTCCGTGCTCACCGCCACCATCCGCGCCCTCAAGATGCACGGCGGCGGCCCCAAGGTCGTGCCCGGCAAGCCCCTTGATGACGCGTACACCAAGGAGAACATCGAGCTGGTGGAGAAGGGTTGTGAGAACATGGTCCACCTGATCAATGTCATCCGCAAGGCCGGCATCAATCCGGTGGTCTGCATCAACCGCTTCTATACCGACACCGATGCGGAGTGCAAGGTCGTGCGCCGGATCGCCGAGGCTGCCGGGGCCCGTTGCGCCGAATCCAAGCATTGGGAAAAAGGCGGCGACGGCGCTCTTGAGTTCGCCGATGCGGTAATCGACGCCTGCAACGAGGAGAACGACTTCAAGTTCCTCTATCCGCTGGAGATGAAGCTGCGTGACCGCGTCGAGATGATCACCAAGGAGGTCTACGGCGGCGACGGTGTTGACTGGTCCCCCGAGGCTCTGGCCAAGGCCAAGATGCTGGAGAACGACCCCCAGTATGCCGACTACGCCACCATGATGGTCAAGAGCCACCTGAGCCTGAGCCACGATCCGACCTTGAAGGGCGTGCCCAAGGGCTGGCGACTGCCGGTGCGCGACGTGCTGATCTACTCCGGGGCCAAGTTCCTCTGCCCCTGTGCGGGCACGATCAGCCTGATGCCCGGCACCAGCTCGAATCCCGCCTTCCGCCGCATCGATGTCGATCCGGAAACAGGCAAGGTTTCCGGGCTGTTTTAAGCGAACCGCTTATACAGCGTAACATTCCGCATTGGCCAAAGGACGCATGTCCTTTGGCCAATGCTTTTTTGCAGGGTGAGCGGCGCGGAGTTTGTGGTGCCGGAGGCAGGAGCCAGCGGGTTGGTGCCGGCGCCCGCCTCCGATCCGACCTGTCGCAGTGTCGATGTCGGCCTGGTGTCCGGCAAGCTCAAGGCGTTTTGAAAAGAGAACCGCTGTAAGAGCAGGAAAGGCCGCGGGATTTCCCGCGGCCTTTTTTGCTTTTGAGCATGCGGATATGCTTGTCAGAGCCGCGCGAGATGTAGTATTAGTGAGAAGGTTAATCCTGCGAATTTCTTTTCTTTCTTTTGTCGCGAACAGGTAGGGAAACGCTCTTCCGCTTATGGCGCAACCAGACAGCAAATCAAACCTGCGTGCCACCGTCAAGGATCAGTCCGGAGCCGGCAAGATCAAAATCGGCGAGCTGCTCCGCAAGGCAGGCCAGATCAGCAGCAACCAGCTCGACGAGGCTCTGGCCATCCAGAAGAAGAAGGGCGGGCGGCTGAGCAGCATCCTCCTGCGTCTCGGTCATATCGAAGAGGCCACCATCCTCAACTTTTTGAGCCGCCTGCACAACTACCAGCCTGTTTTCATCAGCCGCGAGCCACCCAAGCCGGAAGTGCTGAAGGTGATGCCCTTTGAGGTGGCGAAAAAATATTTCGCCTTCCCCCTCCGCCAGATCGGCAAGACCCTGCAGGTCGCCATGGCCGAACCCACCGATACCGGGGCGGTGGAAAACCTGCAGGCCGCGGTGAAGATGCCCCTCACCGTCTGCGTGGCCACGGAAAAGGACATAGTCGACGCCTACAAAACCTATTACCAGATCAGCGAGGAGGAGTATCAGGCCCTGATCACCGCGGAGGGTGGCGCGGAAGAGGAGGAGGAAAGGGTAACCACGATCGACGATTTCGGCGCCCTTGCCTCCGAGGCCGCGGAAGGGATGGAGATCGACTCCTTCGGCGAGGAGCCCTCCGCCGATCAGTATTCCGCTTCGGACGCGCCCATCATCAAGCTGGTGAACGGTATCCTGGTCAAGGCGGTGAACGACGGGGTGAGCGATATCCATATCGAGCCCTACGAGAAATCCCTGCAGGTGCGCTACCGCATCGACGGCACCCTCTACAAGTCGATGAACCTGCCGCTCTCCATCAAGAACGC
>DDXK01000011.1 GCA_002347185.1 Desulfobulbaceae bacterium UBA2262
GCTGCTTGAAAGCGAACTGTTCGGTCATGAGAAAGGCGCCTTTACGGGAGCGACATCCAAAAAAAGAGGCAAGTTCGATCTGGCAGATGGCGGCACGCTGTTTTTGGACGAGATCGGGGAGTTGGATGCGTCCCTGCAGTCGAAACTCCTGCGAGTGCTGCAGGAGCGGACGTTTGAGCGTGTGGGAGGCGGTAAGGCTGTCGAAGTGGACGTGCGCGTGATCGCGGCGACCAATCAGGATCTCCCGCGCGCGGTCCAGGAAGGGCGGTTTCGCTCGGATCTCTATTTCCGCTTGAGCACCTTTCCGATTGAGATCCCGCCGCTGCGCGAGAGGCCGGCCGACATCGACGCGCTGGCGGAGTTATTCCTGGGCCGGGTGGCGCAACAGTTCGCAAAGCCGCATCTGCGGCTCAGCGATGAGGCGCGCTATGCATTGCGCGCGCATGCCTGGCCGGGGAATGTTCGCGAACTGCAGAATCTCATCGAACGCCTGGTGATCATGGCGGACAGCGACACCGTTGTTGTCCGGGAACTGCCCACCTATATCACCGCCAGACCCGAACCCCCGGAAGAGCAGGCGCCCTCTTGTCGTGTGCCGGCCGGGCAGGAAGAAAAGAATAAATTGACAGGCGAATTACCGGAACGGAGCGACAGGCCAAAATTCCTGCGGGATATGGAAAGGGAAGAACTGCTCGCCGCCCTGAAAAGACACGGCTGGATACAGGCGAGGGCCGCCAGAGAACTGGGACTCACCCAACGCCAGATGGGCTACCGCATCAGAAAATTCGCCATCCCCCTCCCCCGCCTGATTCCCTGAGAAGGCCAAGCCTTAAGGGCCTGCCGCCCCCTCGTCGGGTGCGGAATTACGCAATTCCGTTTTTTGTGCTTGACCGCCCTCACCCGCATTCATCTATGATAAATGCGGCAGCCTCCCCTGGCGGCCGCGACGCAGGCAAGAACCAATAATTCAACGGAGGGGAATACTCATGGCCATGATCAAGGAGTTCAAGGAATTCGCGATGCGCGGCAACGTGGTGGATATGGCGGTCGGCATCATCATCGGCGGCGCCTTTGGCAAGATCATCAGTTCGCTGGTCAACGACGTGATCATGCCGCCCATCGGCATCCTGCTCGGAAACGTCGATTTCTCGAACCTCGCCATCACCCTCAAGGCCGCAAGCCCCGAGGCGGAAGCAGTCACCATCAAATACGGCCTGTTCATCAACACCGTGCTCGATTTCCTCATCGTGGCCTTTGCCATCTTCATACTCATCAAACAGATGAACCGCCTGAAGAAGAAGGAAGAAGCGGCCCCGGCCGAACCCACCACCAAGGAATGCCCCAAGTGCTTTTCGGTGATCCCCCTCAAGGCCAGCCGTTGCCCCAACTGCACCTCAGAAATCTAGAAAGCCGGGCAAACCGGGCCGCCCCGCGAAAGCGCCGGCGGCCCCGAACCGACTCTTCCTCCAAAAGCTTCCAGCAGGCCAGCCTTCCCTCCTGACAAAAACGGCAATTTCTGATATCCTTGGCAAGTTACCATTGGTATGGCGATCTACCAGTCCGGACTCTCCACAAGAAAGGACCGACAGCAAAAGGCCAGAATACGCATGGGAAGCGACAATCCTCTTTATCAGCGGCGCAAGACGAGAGCCAGCGACATCCTGCGCCGGCTCTGGCAACACGGCGGCGGTTGGCCTGCTGCCCTGCTCTTCACTCTCCTCTGTCATGCCCTGTTCCAGGTCGCAACCCTGCTCTGCTTTGCGGTATCGCTCTCCCTCGCTGCCCTTGGCAGGGATATGATAGCCCATCTCCTCCTCGGCGCCCTGTTTTACGCTCTGGCCCGGAGCCCGGCCTGGTTCATGACCGCCCTCGTTTCCCTGCTCGCCCTTCTCCACTGCGGCAACGCCGCCAAGGTGGCCATCCTCGGCGGCCCGGCCATGCCTGACGACCTCCTGGCCCTGCCCAACTTCTTCCTGCTCCTCCAGGGATGGCCCCTCTGGCTGGCGGCAGCCATCGGCGCCGGCGTCGCCTTCTCTCTCCTCGGCCTGCCCGACCCCAGAAAAAAACAAGCCTGGCTGGCCGGCCTGCTCATGGCTTGCGCCACCTTTGCCTTCCTCCGCTGGCCAGCCGCGATCAGCGTACGCCTGGACAACACCTTCGGCAACAGCGTATGGGACCAACGGGGAAATTTCGAAGCACGCGGCATTCTGCTCCATCTTACCCAGGAAAGCGCAAGATTTCTCGCTCGGGCCGGCCACCCCCCCACCCAGGGCCAGGTGGAAAAAGCGGCCGCGCTTCTCAATGCGCAGCCTGCCCGACCCGTTATCGGCGTTCAACAGAAAACACCGCCACCAAGCCAACGCAATCTCCACATCATCATCCTCGAATCCTTCTGGGATCCCCTGCCGCTCACCAAGGCCGGCCTCTCGGCAGATCCGTTGGATCCACGCTTTCGCGCCCTCTGGCAGGAGACGGGCAACCCACAGGCCCTCTCGCCTGTTTTCGGCGGCTACACAGCCAATGCTGAATTCGAGGCACTCTGCGGCTTTCCGGTCATCGACGATGCAGTCTTCTTCGAAGGGCGGCTGCGCCATGAGGCGCCCTGTCTGCCTCGCCATCTCGGGGAAGCCGGCTATGTGACCATGGCCTCCCATCCCAACGTCGCCGCCTTCTGGAATCGGGTTCTCGCGTACAGGCGCATGGGCTTTGCCCACTATCTTTCCCTGAACGACTTTGAAAAAGACGACATGAACGGAGATTTTTTGAGCGACGCCTCCCTTTACCGCCAGGTGCTGACACGACTCACCCCCCTACGGGAACAAGGGATTCCTGTCCTGAACTACATCCTCACCTTCTTCGGCCACCTGGATTACCCCCTGAGCCCGAACCGCCCCAAAGCAATCTTCACGGCAAATGGCGACCAGGTCATCGAGGCCTACGCCAACACTGTCTATTACAAGTCGCGGGAGCTCATGGACTTTCTGGAAACCCTACGCAGCCTCGATCCGGATGGACTGATCGTCATCTTCGGCGACCATCTCCCCTTTCTCGGCAACAACTTCGGAGGCTACAGTGAGTCAGGGCTGCTCGCCCCGGAGCGAGGCGACTTCAGCGACTCCATGTTCAGGACTCTCACCGCCACCCCGCTGCTCGTCATAAACGGCACGGAAGGCCCGCTCTCGCCGGTTGCCCCCCTGCCCCTCTACCGTCTGCCCGACCTGATCCTGACCCTGCTTGGCGACGACCGCCCTTCAAACCTGACCATTACCCGCACCCCACCCGGGGTAAGCATACGGCCCCTGCCCGGCATGCTGCTGGTCGCGCACGGCAGCGAGACCGCCACCTGCCGGGCGACCGCCAATGATCCAGAGTGGTGCGGAGAGATTGCCGTCTGGCTCGACGCGGTGGAAACCCTTGCCCACGATACATTTTCCGGACAGGCGCATTTTCTTTCTCCCCCCCCCCGGCAGGAGACAACAACCTCCCTCTAGCCACAGATGCCGACCAAGCGACGAGGAGGGAAGGGAAAAAGCTGAACCCGCGCGGCTCCTGCAGCCACCTGCCGGCGGCATGGGTATATGGTGGGCATTGAAACAGTCCCACAAAGGAGAACCGCCATGAGAAAAATTGCCATTCCCATCCTGCTCGCCCTCTGCCTCGCCTTGGCCCCGGCCGGCACGGCCCTGGCCAAAAGCTACTACCGCACCTACGAGGTGGTGGAGGTCACGGAACGCAGCATCGTCCTGAAGAGTTCTGGAGAGGAGACCGTGGAGATCGAAAAGGAACGGCGCCCCTCCCTGCGGAAGGGGGACAGGGTGCGTTACGACAAGATCCGCAACCGCCTGGGGGAAACTCTGGAAAAAAAATAACCCGAATCGGCAGAATGCCTGGTCAGGAGGACGGCCCCGGCTCCGCCACCAGGCTGATGACGGTCCAGCCCGGCTGCGGGTCCGGTCGCCCCTCCTCCACGACAAAAACCTCGATCTCGCCCTTGGGGGTGACGGCAAAAAGGGGGATCAGCTCCTTCCCATGCCGCTGCCGGTAGTCGGCATAGGTGAAGGCTTCGCCGAGCGTGGTCTTGCGCAGCTCCCAACCCTCCTGGGTCAGGAGAGTGGCGAGGCCGGCAAAAGTTACTTCCGGGCCGAAAAGAACCTGCCAGCGTTCGCGGGAGACCGCTTTGCGCTCCTTGGCCATCTCCAGATCCGCCGCAGTCTGGATCGCAAAAACCCGCTGCGCGCCAAACTCCAGCCGATAATGCATGCAGGAAAGGGTGTTGAGCGCGCCGCGCGGGGAAAGGGCGAGCAAGCTGCCGATACCGGCCAGATCGAGATAGCGGTCCGCATGCTCGGAAACCGGCTCGCCGTAATAGGTTTCCAGCCCTTCCATCCTGGCCTTGCTGATCCTCTCCCAGGAACTGTCCACCAGCAGCACCCGGCAGCCCGCCTCCTGCAGCGCCTTGCCGATGGTCCGCGCCACCAGATTGGCCCCGATGACCAGAAAGCCCCTGGGCTCTGGCTCAGCCACCCCCAGCCACTGCGCGAGGAAACGGGCGGTGGCGCTCTGCAGGACCACGGTGCCGATGATCACCGAGAAGGTCAGCGGCACCAGCAGCTCCGCCTCACCATAGCCGAGCCCGCCAAGCTTGATGGCAAAGAGGGCGGAAATGGCGGCGGCCACGATGCCGCGCGGCCCGATCCAGGCAAGGAGATGGCGCTCCGGCCAGCGCAGCTTCGAGCCGAGGGCAGAGAGCATCACCCCCAGAGGCCTGGAAAGAAACTGGATGGAGAGAAAGATGAACACCACCTGCCAGCCGAGATGAAGAAACCGCTGAAAATCGAGGCGCGCGGCCAGGACAATAAAGAGCACCGAGATGAGCAGCACACTCAGGCTCTCCTTGAAATCGAGGATCTCCTCCAGGGCGACCTCCCGCATGTTGGCGAGCCAGATCCCCATGACCGTCACCGTGAGCAGCCCTGATTCGTGCTGGATGCTGTTGGAAAAGGCAAAGATGAAGATGACCAGCCCCAGGGTGGCCACATTGCGCAGGAACTCCGGCAGCCAGTGGCGCCGGAGGACGCTGCCGTACAGATAGCCGGCCAGGGAACCGAGAAAAAGGCCGACCCCGAGGAGGCGGGCAAAGGCGAGCAGGGTGTGGCTCAGGGCGTCACCACCGCTGCCGGCCAGGATGAACTCGTAGACCAAAACGGCCAGGGTCGCGCCGACGGGGTCGATAACGATCCCTTCCCAGCGCAGGATATTGGCCACCGCCGCCGTCGGCCGCACCGTGCGCAGCATGGGCACGATCACCGTGGGGCCGGTCACCGAGGTGATCGCTCCGAAAAGCAGGGCCAGATCCCAGGGGAAATCGAAGAGCAGCCGGGTGGCGGCGGCGGTGATCAGCCAGCTGGCCAGCACCCCGACGGAGATCAGGTTGCGGACCACCTGCCCCAGGCCGGCAATCTGATGAAAACGCAGGGTGAGGCTGCCCTCGAAAAGAATCACCGCCACGGAAAGCGAGATGAAGGGAAAGAGCAGGTCCCCGAAGAGGGCGTCGGAGTCGAGCCAGCCGGCAAGCGGCCCGGCGATGATCCCGGCGCAGAGAAGAAACAGTATGGCCGGCAGCCTGACCCGCCAGGCCAGCCACTGGCAGAGCATGCCGGCAAAAACTACGGCGGCCAGAAGAAACCCCTTGTCGATCAGCATGGCTCTCCTTTTTTCGCTTGTCGAGGCAGGGAGGAAAAGGACGGCTGTGGCCAATCCCTGCGACCGATAAAGCTCCCTCCTGCGGGCCGGGGAAATCCCCCAGACAAATCAGCAACCCTGACCAGCCCTCTTCTCCCTTATTCCGCTGACAGGAAAGAGCTTTCCTGGTAGAATCGGGACAACTGCATCCCGTGCCGCCCCAGCGGGGCGACACCCAAAAACACCAGGGCCCGCCATGAAGGTTTTAAAACATCTTTTCGACAACAACAAGAACTGGGCAGCCAAAATCAAGGCGGCCGATCCCGATTTCTTCGCCAAGCTCTCCCGGCAGCAGCGGCCGGAATACCTCTGGATCGGCTGCGCCGACAGCCGGGTGCCGGCCAACGAAATCGTCAACATGCTGCCCGGCGAGATCTTCGTGCACCGCAATATCGCCAACGTGGTGGTGCACACCGACCTCAACTGCCTCTCGGTGATCCAGTACGCGGTGGAGGTGCTCAAGGTCAGGCACATCATCGTCTGCGGCCATTACGACTGCGGCGGCATCACCGCGGCGCTCGAAAACAGCGAGCACGGCCTCATCGACAACTGGCTCCGGCACATCAAGGACGTCTACCGCTTCCACAAGCAGGAAATCGAGACGCTGCCCACGGAAAAGGAGCGGCTGGACCGGCTCTGCGAACTGAACGTCATGGAACAGGTGGCCAACGTCTGCCACACCACCATCGTCCAGAACGCCTGGCAGTCGGGGCAGCCCCTCACCGTGCACGGCTGGATCTACCGGGTGAGCGACGGCATCCTCAAGGACCTCAACGTCTGCACCTCCGGCATCGACGAACTCCCGCAGTTCCAGCGGATCGTCTAACAGGCGACCTGCACCATCCCATGCCGGATCGGTTCACCGGTGCCTTTCGGCGATCTTGCCAAACATCAGCACCAGGCCGGCGCAGATGGAATAGAGCGCCCTGCTGTCGAGGTTCGTTCCGCAGCACCTGTCAAAAAGGATGGTGAGCTTCGAGGCCAGGTCGCCCTCCGGCGCCTGGTAGCAGATGAGGATGGGCGCCTTGGGCAGGGGATGGAGGAGGAGGGCGATATCCGCCTCGTACCAGTCGATGGCCCGCCCCATGAACAGCTCGATGAGATCCGCCAGCAGGCCGGGGTTGGCGTCTGCCAGCCGCCGGAGCGGCTCCTCGCAGCGGCTGACGAAAAGCCCCTGCCAGTCGAGGCCGCCGGCAAGCTCCCGGAAGGAAATCCACTCGCCGCTGATATCGGCATGCCTCTCGCTGGTGACGTAGGAGAGCAGAGGCACCTGGACCCAGGGGATGCAGTGGCATTCGGAGGCCAGCTCGCCACCGGCGTCGACCAGGAACTCCTTGCCCAGCGAATTGATGGCCAGCCTGCCGTTTTTCAAGGTGGCGCCGAGCAACGGGGCCACGGCGGCGAAATCGACCAGGGCCGTCTTCCGCCTGAGCTCGGCGAGATACTCCGTCTGCCGGTCGGCCGGCCCCTCGCCCTCCCCGCCTCCATGTTCAGCGGCCAGGGCCGGATCGAGGCCGGGGCAGTCGGCGAGTTTTTTCCCGCCCGCCGCCACGGCCGCGGCAAAGGCCAGGCAGGAAGGAAGCAGACATTGGCCGCAGTTGGTCTGCGGCAGGAGCTTGTAGAGAGAGAGAGGATTGCGGGCTGGCTTGGACATGAAGGCACCATCGGCAAGAGGAACGGAAAGCGGCGGCAAACACGCGAGGGCGACAAACTGTACCGTTGCCTGATACCCCATGTTGCCCACGGGGTCAAGCCCGATCCGGCCGCTGCCAGATCAGCACCCCATTCCGGTATACCTCCCTGACCCGGTGGAGGGGAATCCTCTGCCAGACGCCCTCGTCGTCCATGAGGAGAAAGGCGAACCGGTCGTCCCGGGGGAAAACCAGATCGGCAAGGGGCCGGTGTACCAGGCGCTCGGCCAGCCGATCGTAATAGCCGATCAGAAAGGCGGCATTCCCGAAGTCCTTGTCCCACCTGACCCGACTGAGCACTTTTTCTATCGGCAGCATCCCTCCCCCCTCGCCTGGCTCCACAACCCACTATAGCCGAAAGCAAGCCGGCAGCCGCTTCTTTGCCGAAAAAAAAACTTCCTGCCCCCGGATCAGGAGCAGGAAGTTTTTGCGGGCACGACAATTCACCTTTTCGGCTTATTTGCCGCCGTTGAGCTGCACGTCCACCAGTTTATCCTGGACGCCGAAGGGATCCTTGATCTCCACGCCCTTCTGCTCCATGAGCTTCTTCTTGCCCCGTTCGTTCAGGTACTTGTCGAGTTCGAGGTTCACGGTCACCGGCACCTCCACGCCCGCCTTGGTCAAGGCCTGCCTGAGCAGGGCCTCCGCCTTCATGGCAAAGGCGGTGGAATCGCCCAGGATCCGCATCGCCTCGGTGGGGTTGTGGAAGCCCACCGAGTTCTCCGCCCCGATGTAGAGGCTGCGGAAAAATGCCTCCATGTAGAAATCCTTGGCCTGTTCGTAAAGCTTCTGGTCGATCTCCTTGCCCTCTGCCTGCAGGGCATGTACCTTCTCGATGAGCTTGGCCACCGCGGCGGTGGCGTAGCCGGAGCGGATCATCATGGAAACGGTGCGGTCCTGGATGGCCGTGACCTGGTTGCGCAGCCACTCGGGCGTTTCCGTATGACACTGCTGGCAGGCCTTCAGGTCGTTCTTGAGCGGGCTGGTCACCCGATGGTCGGAAACCTTGTTGGCTCCCACCTTGGTGTAGGGCATGTGGCAGTCGGCGCAGGCAACCCCGGCCATCCAATGCACGCTGCTCCGCGAGTAGAGCTCAAACTCGGGATGGCGCATGAAGGGCATCTTGTAGCCGGTCACCTTCTGGGTCCATTCGCCCACCGACTTGTCGGCGCGGATCTGCTTGATGATGTTCTCCACCGAGATGTCGCCCCAGGAGCTGCCCTGCCAGGGGAAGTAGATCCCCACCGATTTCTTGTTCTCGTCCTTGGGGATGTTGTAGGTCACATGGCACTGGGCGCAGACCAGCGAGCGCATCTCCTGATGGCTGAGCTTGGCGCGGTCGACATTCATCGCCTTGAGCGCCTCGCCCAGGGTGAACTCCCGGGAAAGCTTGAGGGACATATCCTTGCTGTCGTGGCAATCGATGCAGGCCACCCCCAACTCCTGGTGTTTCTCCGGGATCATATGCCGCACCTCGTCCCAGGGCTTGCTGTAATAGTCGAAGCCCTTCTCCTTCTCCAGCTTGGGGGCATAGGGGGTTTTGCAGGTGAGGCAGACGCCGCCGGCGGCAACGCGGGAAGGATCGATCTCGACCTGATCCTTGAGCATGTAAGCGTGGCCGCGCGGCTCGTTGTATTCCACCCCAAAGCCCCAGCCGTTGAAGAGCAGGGCCATGTAGGGGAATTCGGAAAGCTTGTCGTAGGTGATGTTGTCCGCGTCAAAGCCTTTTTTGTACTTGCTCTTGCCCGGCTCGGTGGGCTCCTCGGTTTTTTTCCAGAGGTCGTAGTGGACCGGATAGGCCTTGCCCCATTCCGCCGGGTCGATCTCGCCGTCGGCAATCTTCACGACCTTGACCGCCTCGACCTTTTCCGGGGGGTTGCAGCCTGCGAACAGCAAGCCCGCAGCCAGCATAACCAGGGACATTCCAAGTTTCTTATTCATTTGCTCCTCCTTCTCTTCCTGTTCTTCGATTACAGTGTTTGGATCTGACCGGTTCCCCGGTGCGTAATCCGCCGATGGCATTGCCAGCACAGCCTTTCCTGGTCGATATGGGCAACGGTGCTTTCATGGCAGCGGATACAGTTTCGCTGCACCACCTCCTGACCGTGGCCGCTGATCTCGATCCGCTCCGGAACCCGGCCCGAATAAAAGGCCAGGGTGTCCTTCATGCCGTCGATGCTCTTCCAGACATAGTGCACCGCCATGTTATGGTTGGGCAGATGGCAGGCCACGCAGGCCTGCCGGCGGTGCGCACCGGCATGGGACCAGGCATCATACTCCGCCTCCATCACATGGCAGCCGGCGCAGAACTCCGGGCTTTCCGATTTCGCCAGCAGCCGGGGCGGCCCCAGCGCGAGAAAAAGCGTGACCAGAATGCCGCCCCCGAGGATGGCGAGAACGATCCCCCCCGTCCTCCTCCTCTTCATCTTCCCCATTGATGCACCTCCTTTTTTTGCCGCGCAAAGCCGTCCGCGTTTCTCCCTCTCCCCCTATGGAACCGGGCTGTCCTCTCACTTTGCAAAAGGGATGCCAAAAAAATTTACCTGTGAAATCAAGGAGGGCTGCGCAAAATGTTACCACGAAGAAACAATGCGGGGAATTGACCGCTACCAAATGGTGACATACAATGACGCCAGGCCTGGCCCGCCGCCACTGGCGTCCCCGCACTTTTCCAGCGGCAGGCCAGGCCTGGGAAGGAGAGACGGGGATGAGCAGGGCCCAGCCTGGGCAGGCGAAAAACAGAGGAACGGATTATGCACGCGCAGAGGCGGAGAGAACGGCATCCAGCAGAGGAGGCAAAAATGAGCCTGCGCAACAAATTTATTCTGCTCATCAGCAGTGTGGTCATGATTTCCTACGGCATCACCTTTTACCGCACCTCCCAATTCCAGCACGAGCTGGTACTTGGCCAGGCGGCGGACCAGGCGCGCATGCTCGCCAAGCAGGTACTCCTGACCCGGAAATGGGTGGCAGACCACAACGGCCTTTTTCTTCTGAAAAGTCCAGGGGTTGAGGCAAACGCCTTCCTTGAAGACCCTGAGATCACCGACCTGAGCGGGCGCCATTACGTAAAACGCAATCCAGCCATGGTTACCCGGGAAATCTCCGAGTATGCGGCCTCCGAGGGTGTTGCCCGCTACCGGGTCACCGCCCTCCGGGTGATCAATCCCCTGAACGAACCGGACCCCTGGGAGCGGAAAAGCCTGCTCGCCTTTGCCGGCAGCCAGGTCTCCGAGGTGATCGAGCTCGAAAACAGCAACGGCCGGCGTATGCTTCGCTACATCAGCCCTCTGTATATGGAGGCATCCTGCCTGGAATGCCATACGGAGCGCGGAAACAAGGTGGGGGACCTCCGCGGCGGCCTGAGCCTGACCATCCCCCTCGATCAGGCCCTGGCCGACATCAGGAAGAACAATCGCATGCTCTTTTTCATTTTCGTGGCCACCATCCTGGTGGTGGGACTCACCCTCTATCTGATGGTGGATCTCATGGTGGTGCGGCGGCTGAGCCGGCTCTCCCTGGCCATGGACCGTTACCCGGGGCAGCAGCCGCTCCCCGGCCTGCTGCCCGGGGGGAGCGACGAGGTCGGCCACCTGAGCGACAAGTTCAGGGATCTGTGCGACAGGCTGGAAAAATCGCAGGCGGAGCTGGACACAACCAGGCTGCAGGTCTTCCAGAGCGAAAAACTGGCGGCCCTCGGCCGTCTGGCCGCCGGGGTCGCCCATGAAGTGAACAACCCCCTGGGCGGCATGCTCAACTGCATCAAAAGCATGCGGGAAGCCCCGGACGACAGCGCCCTCACCCAGCGCTACCTCGCCCTGATCGAGAAAGGACTGCGGCGGATAGGCAATACCGTCCAGCAGCTTCTCAACTTCGGCCGCCGGGAGCCCCTGCGCTACAGCCTTGTCGCGGTGGACAGCCTGCTCAGGGATTGCCTCCTGCTCCTCGAATACGCCCTGAAAAAGATCACCCTGCAGACCGAACTCGGTATCGGCGAGAAGAAGCATCCCATCGATTCCGGGGCCCTGCAGCAGGTGGTCATCAACATCTGCCTCAACGCGGTGCAGGCCATGCCGGAGGGCGGCGTGCTGACCGTGGCCAGCCGGGAGGAAAACGGCAGGCTCATTCTTTCCTTCACCGATTCCGGCCGGGGAATCACCGCCGAGGACCTGCCCAGGATCTTCGACCCCTTTTTCACCACCAAGGATGTGGGCGAAGGCACCGGCCTGGGGCTCGCCGTCACCTACTCCCTGGTCCAGCGCATGCAGGGCCGGATTTCCGTGACCAGCGCCCACGGCGAGGGCTCCTGCTTCACCGTGGAACTGCCCGGCAAGCCCGAAGAACTTCATACCGAGGGAGAGCTCGATGTTTAACTGCAAAATTCTTCTTGCCGAAGACGACGAAATCATGCGCATCACCCTTTCCGACCGGCTGCGCAAAAACGGCTGGCTGGTGGACGAGGCCAGCGACGGGCGCGAGGCTCTGACGCAGCTCAAGCAAAACGTCTACAACCTGCTCATCTCCGACCTGCGCATGCCCCACCTCGGCGGCGAGGAGCTGCTGGACGAGGTGCTCCTCCATGCCCCGGCCACCGATGTGATCTTCATGACCGCCTACGGCAGCGTCGAAGACGCCGTGCAGTGCCTGAAGAAGGGAGCGGCCGACTATCTGCTCAAGCCCTTCGACATGGACGACCTGGTGATCCGGGTGAAACGGCTGATTGAAAATCAGGCGATCAAGGCGCGCTGCGCCTCCCTGGAGCACTGCCATCAGCAGGCGCAGAAGCCCATCATCGGCAGCAGCCCGGCGACGCGCGCCCTCCTGCACCTGATCGCCCAGGTGGCTCCCTCCGACGCCACGGTCCTCATCACCGGCGAATCCGGGACCGGCAAGGAACTGGTGGCCTCGGCCATCCATTACAGCAGCCCCCGGGCACAGGGGCCTTTTGTGCGGGTCAACTGCGCCGCCATTCCCGAAGGTCTCATGGAATCGGAACTCTTCGGCCACGAAAAGGGGGCTTTCACCGGCGCCGAAGCGAGGAAGATGGGCCGCTTCGAGATGGCCAACAACGGCACCATCCTCCTCGACGAGATCGGGGAGCTGCCCCTGCATCTGCAGGCCAAGCTGCTACGGGTGCTCCAGGAGCGGGAGATCGAGAGGGTGGGAGGCGGCGCCCCGATCCGGATCGATGTGCGTGTGCTTTGCGCCACCGCGCGGAAGCTGCTCACCGAGGTGCGGGAAGGACGCTTTCGGGAAGACCTCTATTACCGGCTGCAGGTCATTCCGGTTGCGGTTCCGCCGCTCAGGGAACGGAAGGAGGACATCCCCGAGCTCTGCACCTTTTTCCTCAGGGAGTTCGGCTCCTCCCGGGGCAGAGACCAGAACCTTTCCCCGGCAGCCCTGCAGCTGCTCATGGCCTACAACTACCCGGGCAACGTCAGGGAGCTGCGCAACATCATCGAACGGATCACGGTGCTCAACCCCGCAAGCGTCGTGGAGCCCTGGCTCCTGCCAGCCGAGCTGACCAGGGAAGAAAGAGAGAGCGAGGCGTCGGGAGCCTTGCCGCTGCGGCTTGGCGATGCGGTCGCCGCCGCGGAAAAAGCATGCATCCTGCGCGCCCTGCAGGCCACGGGGGGAAAAAAGAGCGAAACCGCCCACCTGCTCGGCATCAGCCGAAAAAACCTCTGGGAAAAGATGCGGGTCCACCGGATCGAGGAGTGAGCTGCCGCGCCCAGAAACCAGTAAGGCAGGAAACTCAGGCGACGAGCCGCAGATAGTCGGCAAAAAATCTGGCGAAGTCATCTCCCACCCGCTTCCGCAGCCGGCTCGCTTCGGCGAGGAGATCACCCGGCCGCGCCCCCAGGGAAGGCAAGGAGGCGAGCCATTGGTCGTCCCTTTCGAGCCAGCAGGCCAGATCCTCAGGCAGGGCGGCATGATTGGCGCATTGCAGGCCCAGGACATGGGGCCGCCCGGCCAGGGAAAAGGCCTCCACCTGGCACTGCTCCGAAGTGGCGAGCAGGGAAAGATGCTTGGGCAGGGGCTCCAGGACGGCCTGTCCGTGCCATTTCAAGAGTGGCAGTTTCCTGCCCAGTCTTGCAAAGGCCGGATGCTCGCGGCCTTCATGGGTCAGGTGCCCCCGGACAAAGCCGATGCCAGGCCGGCTGTTCGCTCCCACCGTGGCGCCCAACGCCGAGGCCAGCAGCTGGTGGCCGAGGGAGAAGGCCAGAATCGGCTTGTCAGCGGCGAGTGCCCTGATGAGGTAACGCCTCTCCTCGACCAGAAATGGATACCGTTTCTCCCGCTCGCCCCCGTGGGACCCGCCGAGGAGAATGATTCCCCGGCAGGACTTGAAGTCGGGAATCCACTCCTGCCAGAGCCTGACCACCCGCAGGCCAAGGCCGTGCCGCCTTGCCTCCCGCCAGAGCAGGCGGCCGGGTTCCGCCCACGGCGTATGCTGCAGAACGAGAAAGTCCATCGCTTTACTTTTGCCGCAGGGCTTTATGGCTGGCGCGACCGGAACGCCTCTCTCCGGTCGCGCCAGTTTTTCTCTGCCGGCCAACGCTCAGACGTTGTTGATCTCAAAGCCGGCATACGCCTCCATGCCGTGCTCGCCCACATCGAGACCCCGCATCTCCTCTTCCTCGTCGACCCGGATACCGATGGTGACCTTGAGGAGAAAGAAGAGCACGAAGGCGGCGACGAAACAGGTAACGCCGTAGGCCACGACCCCGATCAGCTGAGTGAGCAGGGAATGCTCCGCACTGAAGATGCCCACCGCCAGGGTGCCCCAGACGCCGCAGACCAGATGCACCGAGATGGCGCCCACCGGATCGTCGATCCGCAGGCGGTCGAGGAGCAGGACCGCGGCGACGACCAGAAGACCTGCCAGGAAGCCGATCAGGATGGAGTCCATGACTCCGACCACATCGGCGCCGGCAGTGATACCCACCAGACCGGCCAGACAGCCGTTGAGGGCCATGCTCAGGTCAGGCTTCTTCTGCACGAGCCAGCTCAGGGCGCTGGCGCCGACCACTCCTGCCGCCGCGGCCAGGCAAGTTGTGACAAAAACGAAGGATACCGCTACGGGATCGGCGGAAAGCACCGAGCCGCCGTTGAAGCCGAACCAGCCCAGCCAGAGCAGGAAAACACCGATGGTGGCCAGGGGCATGTTGTGGCCCATGATCGGCTTGATGCTGTTGCCGACATACTTGCCAAGCCGCGGACCGAGCAGAAGCACCCCGGCCAGGGCCGCCCAGCCACCCACCGAGTGAACGAGGGTGGAACCGGCAAAGTCGTAGAAGCCCATGGTGTCAAGCCAGCCGCCGCCCCATTTCCAACTCCCCACCCAGGGGTAAACCAGGGCAACGTAGATCACGGAAAAGATCAAAAAGCTGTGCAGCTTCACCCGCTCCGCCACGGCGCCGGAGACAATGGTGGCCGCGGTGGCGGCGAACATGGCCTGGAAGATGAAATCGGTCCAGTAGGTGTAGATCCCCACCCCGTCATCGCCGGCAACCATCATATTCTCGGGGCTCACGCCGATGCCGAATCCGGAAAAGCCGAAGAATCCGGCGATGGAAAACTCGCCGGGGTACATCAGATTAAACCCCATGACCGCATAGGTCAAAAGACCGATGGCGACGATGGCCGTGTTCTTGAAGAGAATATTGACCGTGTTTTTCGACCGGGTAAGCCCCGCCTCCAGCGAGGCAAAGCCGAGATGCATGATAAAGACCAGAAAGGTGGCAACCAGCATCCAGGTATTGTTGGCCACATAAAGCACTGCGGCCCCGGCCACCTCGGCCACCGCCTCCCCGGCCAGGGCCGCGGACGGGATGCCGACCAATGCCCCTGCCAGGGGGAGGGTACTTTTTTTCACCAGAGACCTGTTCATTATACACTCCTTGCGCGTTGTCTTTTTCATATCCGCCTCCATTTACACCGCATCCTCGCCGGTTTCCCCGGTCCGGATCCGGCAGACCGAATCCACCGGCAGGACAAAGATCTTCCCATCGCCGATCTTCCCGGTTTTCACGCTTTTCACTATGCCATCGACCACCTTCTTCACCATCTCGCTTTCCACCACGATCTCCACCTTGACCTTGGGGATGAAATCCACCACGTATTCCGCACCCCGATAGATCTCGGTGTGCCCCTTCTGGCGGCCAAACCCCTTGACTTCGGTGATGGTCATACCCTTCACCCCGAGCTCGGCCATGGCCGCTTTCAGCTCATCAAGCTTGAAAGGCTTGATGATTGCCTCGATCTTTTTCATTCCTTTTCCTCCTTGTCGTCCTCTCATTATGAAAACATTCCACGCTCCCCACAGAGTGTGATACATTGAACCAATGTCATATCAAGGAACGTGCCAGGACAGGAAGAGGAAGGAGAAAAACAGGCAACCACTTGACATCACAAAAGAAAACACGCAGCATCCGGCGCAAACATAAAAGCAAAAAGTTACTTTTATGTAATAATCTTGATGAGATGCTTAAATAAAAATTACATTTTTGTTATCATTAAGGGGGGCGTCGCGTCGCCAGCCATGAGGAACTTTGATTTCGACCTCGGCATCATCGGCGGCGGGGCGGCCGGACTGACGGCCACCGCCGGCGCGGCCAGACTCGGCGCCAAAACCCTGCTCATCGAGAGGGAAGCGCGACTGGGCGGCGACTGCCTCCACCATGGCTGCGTGCCGAGCAAAACCCTGCTCAGGAGCGCGGCGGTCTACCATCTGCTCAAAAACTGCGGCAGCTTCGGCCTGCCGCAGCCGGAGCTGCCCGCGGTGGACTTCCGCCTAATCAGGGAAAGGATCCGCGCCGTCATCGGCTCCATCCAGAAACACGACTCGGCAGAACGATTTTGTAAGCTGGGGGCAAAAGTTGAATTCGGCCATGGCCATTTTCGTGACGAACACAGCGTCACGGTAAACGGCAAAACCCTCACCGCCAGAAGCTGGCTCATCGCCACAGGCTCCTCCCCTTCCATCCCCGACCTGGAGGGCCTCCCCCAGACTCCGCACCTCACCAACCGGGACATCTTCTCCCTCACGCGGCTGCCTGCATCCCTGCTCATTCTCGGCGCCGGCCCCATTGCCGTGGAACTGGCCCAGGCCTTCTGCCGCCTGGGCTCCCGGGTCACCATCGTCCAGCGCAGCGACCAGATCCTGAGCAAGGAAGACAGGGACATGGCCGACTCCCTCATGGAGGCGCTTGTGGCCGAGGGAATCAGCATCCACCTCAACGCCACCGCGCTCCGCTGTCGCAACCTCGGCGCGGAGCGCGAGCTTTCCATTCTGGACAGGGCTTCCGGCCGCGAAGAGACACTCCGGGCGGAATGTCTCTTCATTGCCCAGGGCCGCGAGGCAAACGTCGACGGCATGGGGCTGGCCGCCATCGGGGTCGCCCACTCCCCCCGGGGAATCGGCGTGGACGACCGGCTGCGGACAAGCCACAAACACATTTACGCCGCGGGCGATGTGACCGGCCGCCATCAGTTCACCCATGTCGCTGGCTACGAGGCGGGGGTGGTCATCACCAACGCCATCTTTCGCCTGCCCCGGAAGGCCGATTACACCTGGCTGCCCTGGTGCACCTACAGCGAACCGGAGCTCGCCTCCATCGGCTACAACGAAAAACGGGCAAAAAAGGCAGAGATCAGCCACACGGTATGGACGGAGGACTTTGCCGACAACGACCGGGCCAGGACCGAGGGAACGCCGGCGGGGAGGATAAAACTCCTGCTCGACAAACGGGAAAGGCCCCTGGGTGTGCAGATCCTCGGTGCGCACGCGGGCGAGGTGCTCGCCCCCTGGATAGCCGCGCTCAACGGCAGAGTGAAACTCGCCACCCTTGCCGCGGCCATGCACCCCTATCCCAGCCTGAGTGAAATCAACAAACGGATCGCCGGCGCCCCCCTGGCGGAAAAGATATTCTCAGCCAGGGTCAAAAAAGCGCTCACCTTCTTCTTCAACCTGCAGGGCCGGGCCTGCAGTCCGGAATGAACAACGCAACGCAGAGAGAGCAAAAGATGCAGAGTACCGACCGCAAGGATATCATCCTCATCGCCAACGAGGCGTCCGGAGAATTCGCCGAAAAGGTGGCCGCGGAACTGCGCGTCCCTTTCAGCCGCATGCAGAAGCAACGCTTTGCCGACGGCGAGATTCACCACGCCTTTCCGGAGGAGATCGCCGGCCGCGAGCTGATCGTCATCGGCGCCACCCCCGACGATGCCGCCCACCAGGAACTCATTGATCTCATCGACGGTGCCCACCTGCTCAAGGCGCATTCCGTCAATGTGGTGGTGCCCTACCTCGGCTACTCGACCATGGAACAGGCCAAGCCCGACACTTTCGAGATCGCCAAGGGCATCTCGCGCACCCGCCAGATCTTCCGGGCGCGCCCCAACTTCGTCGCCTTCTTCGACCTCCACTCCGAGTCGGTGCTCCACGCTCACAACGGCGGCATCCACACCACCAACATCCACACCAACGAGCTGCTGGTGAAAAAGATCCGGGATCTGGGCCTCACGGATTTCGTCCTGGTTTCTCCGGACTATGGCCGCAGTAAATGGGTGGCCCGCCTCGCCGACCTGCTCAAGGTGCCGCACACCGCGGCGGACAAGGACCGCTATGCCATGGACAAGACCATGGTCGGCCAGGTGGCCGGGGTGGTCAAGGGCAAGACCGCGGTGATCTGCGACGACATGATCCGCACCGGCGGCTCCATCATCCAGACCGCGGAGCGCTGCCGCGACGCCGGCGCCGGCGCCGTCATCCTCATTGCCACCCATCTCGTCCTGGCCGGGGACGCCAGGGAGAGGTTCAAGGCCCATGGCATCAGGACCATCATCGGGGCCGACACCTATCCCGGGGTGAAAAGCGACGAGCTTCTCGAGGTCTACACCGTCGCCCCCCTGGCAGCCCGCTGCCTGAACAAGCAGCTGCGGATCGGCGAAGAGCGGGAATACCAGACCGGAGCATGACCATGGCAAGCCACCACGCCGGGAAACCATAAAAACCCATGCCTGTTTTTCAGCTCGGCAAGGACCTCCTCTTTCCGCCCCCGGAGCTGGCCCGCCCCGACGGGCTGCTCGCAATCGGCGGAGACCTTTCGCCGTCGCGCCTGCTCCTTGCCTACCAGCAGGGCATCTTCCCCTGGTATTCCCCGGGCGAGCCGATCCTCTGGTGGGCACCGGATCCGCGCCTTGTCCTCTTCCCCTCCGAGTTCCACTGTTCGCGCCGCCTGACCAGGCTCCGGCGCCAGGAGGCCTTCCAGGTCAGCTTCGACAGCGCCTTTGCGGAAATCATCTCCCACTGCGCGACAACCAGGGAAGAGGCCGGGACAGGCACCTGGCTGGACAGAGCCATGATCGAGGCCTACACCCGGCTGCACTCTCTGGGCTACGCCCACTCGGTGGAGTGCCGGCGCGCCGGCGAACTGGTCGGCGGCCTCTACGGAGTCTCCTTGGGCGGGGTTTTTTTCGGAGAATCCATGTTCAGCCTGGAGAGCAACAGCTCAAAAATTGCCTTGGCCGCCCTGGTTGACCTCCTCCGGGCCTGGGACTTCGACCTGATCGATTGTCAGGTCGGCACCGGCCACCTGCAACGGCTGGGTGCCAGGGAAATTCCCGGCGTCGAGTTTTCCCAGCGCCTGGGCCTGGCCCTCGAAAAACCAACCCGCAGGGGGAGCTGGCGACAAAATCATTAAGAATGCGACTGGTCGACCAGAATTTTCCCCCTTCCCAACCTAAAAAATGTGCTACAAGAAACAAGGCGGCTACATAGTTTCCCTTACCAGGACAGATCCCACGCGACCCCGATGACCCCCACCCCTTCAGAATCCGCGGAGAAGAATTTCAAGGAAGCCTTCCGCCGCACCCTCCTGCTCAAATCATCCCTCGGGCTTCTGGTGGTCAGCATCATCCTTGTTCTCGCCTGCCTCCTCCCCCTCGGCCAGAAGCTGAAGGAGGAACAGGAAAAGAACCTCTTCTTCGCCGTCAAATCGCGCAGCGCCAGAGTGGACATCTTTCTGGAAAAGGCGATAGAAACCACCCGCCAGTTTACCAGCCGCACCCTGATCCGGGAAAAGCTCGAACTCTACAACCAAGACGCCGTCCCCCTTGCCGAGCTGGTCGCCTTTACCCGGCCCAAGCTCGAAGATGCCCTCAATCTTTCCGCAGAAGGCATCGCCGTCAGCCGTTTCGACCAGAACAACAGGCTGGTCGTCGCGGTTGGGCGGGCCATTCCCGAGGAACACTGGCGCTTCCCAGCCGACACCGAGGGGGTCGTCACCCGCGGCCCCGTGCAAATCAACGGCCATGGCTATCTGGTGGTCAGCGCCCCCATCTGGGGCAAAGACAAGAGCCGGGTCGGCACGGACATCGCCCTCTTCACCACGGAAATGCTCGAGGAGGTGACCCAGGACGCCTCCGGCTTCGGAGAGACAGGGGAAACCATCCTCGGCCGCCTCGAAGGCGGCCAGGCGCTGAGCTTTTACTCCCTGCGGCAAAGTCGGCACAACCAGGACGAGGCCGAACATTTCCACCAGGGGGAGCTGGACGGGGCCTTCGCCCAGGTAGCCCGCGCTCCGGCAGCCAGACTGCCCCTTCTGATCCGCGAAGGGCACGCCATGAAAATCGGAGACCGGATCCGGCACACCGACTGGATCATCCTGTGCCGCATCGACAAGGATGAATTGTACTCCCCGATCAACACCCTGATCCTGGCCCTGACCCTGACCGTCGGCCTCCTTCTCTGCCTCGGCCTGCTCGGCATGGGCCGCCTCCTCAGGCCCTTGGCCGACAAGGCCATAATCCACAGCGAAAAGCTGCAGCAGGAACTCCTCGAAAAACAGGAGGCCCTCCGCCAACGCGAAGAGGCTCAGCAGGCCCTGAACGCGGAAAAAGAGCAACTGGCAGTGACCCTGCGCAGCATTGCCGATGGCGTGATCACCACCGATGGCAACGAAAAAATCGAACTTTGCAACTCCGCGGCCGAGCTGCTCCTTGAAGCGAAGGCTGATGAGGCCAGGGGCAAGCCGCTCGCCGAGATGCTCCCGCTTCTTGCCGCCGACAAAAAACCGCTTCCCGCGCCCTACAAGGAGATACTGAAGGAATTCCAACCCGAGGGAGGCGGCAGCCGGGTGATGCTGCGGAACAAATGCGGCCAGGAAAAAAAGCTGACCATCACCCACAGCCCCATGCTTGGCGAGGACAGGGCCTCCAGGGGAACGGTCTGGGTAATCCGCGATGTCACCGAGCAGGAGCAGATGGAAAGCCGCATCCGCCAGACCCAGAAGATGGAGGCCATCGGCACCTTGGCCGCCGGCATCGCTCATGACTTCAACAACATCCTCACGGCGATCCTCGGCTTCAGCCAGCTTGTCCATGCCAACCTCGGAACAGAGACAAAGGAGCTCCAATGGCAGGAAGAGGTCATCAATGCCACGCACCGGGCCCAGGAGCTGGTGAAGCAGATACTCACCTTCAGCCGACAGACCGAACACGAGAAAAAACCACTCGACCTCAATCCCGTGGTGAAGGAGGCCCTGAAGCTCATCCGGGCGACCATCCCCAGCACCATCGAGATCAGGCAGGACATTCGCTCTGGCAGCGGCCAGGTGCTGGCCGACCCCACCCAGATCCACCAGGTGGTGATGAACCTCTGCACCAACGCCTTTCAGTCCATGGCGGCAGAGCGCGGCACCTTAAACATTTCTCTGCGCGGAGTGCGCCTGCGCCGGAAAACGGCCTGCCTCGGCGGCGAACTCCAGCCTGGCGACTATGTGCTGCTGCAGGTGGAGGACACCGGCCCGGGCATAGACCCCCGCATTCTTGACAAGATCTTCGAGCCCTACTTCACCACCAAGGGCAAGGGGCAGGGCACCGGCCTGGGCCTTGCCGTGGTCCAGGGCATAGTAAAGAATTGCAACGGCAGCATCCAGGTGCGGAACCGGGCCGAGGGCGGCGCCAGCTTCCAGCTCTATTTCCCGGCCCTTGCCGCGGAACCGGCGGAAAAGACGCCCCGGCCCGCCGGCGCCGAGGGTCTGCGCCTGCGTACAGATGGCAGGGAGGAGATTCTGGTGGTGGATGATGAACGGCCCATAGCCGAACTGATCCGGGAGATCCTCGAACTGAACGGTTACCGAGCGATCGCCTGCTCGGACCCCCTTGAAGCGCTGGACATCTTCTCCAGGGAGCCAGGGCGCTTCGCCATGCTGATCGCCGACCTCAGCATGCCCAAACTGACCGGCCTTGAGCTGGCACAAAAATGCAAGGCGCTCTCACCCGACCTCCCGCTCCTCTTCTGCAGCGGCAACGGAAAATTCTCCCCGGAACGGCCGGAACAGGGCTTCTCCTTTGCCGCCTTCGCCAGCAAGCCCATCAGCACCGAAGCGTTCACCCACGCAGTACGCCGCCTCCTCGACGCCAGGAGGGGCAAGGCAACGCCACCTCCCGCCGCTTCCTGATCCTTCAGAAAAAGAAACGATCGTGGCAAGAAAACAGAGCAGGCAGACAATATCCGCCTGCACCCATTTCCTCTCACCCGCCACAGGAGGGTCCCCATGAAACGCATCGTCATCTGCGCCGACGGCACCTGGCAGTCCCCCGAGAGCGCCCATCCCACCCATGTCCTGCGCCTGGCGCGCGGCATCGCGCCCAGAGACGCGAAAGGTTGCGAGCAGATTGTCTTCTATGACTGGGGAGTGGGCAGCGAGGGCGACCGCATCAGCGGAGGCGCCACCGGCGCCGGCATCGACAAAAACATCATGGATTGCTACCGCTTCCTCGTGCACAACCACGAGGAGGGGGATCAGCTCTTTTTCTTCGGCTTCAGCAGGGGCGCCTATACCGTGCGCTCCCTGGCCGGGCTGATCCGCAACAGCGGCCTGCTGCGGCGCGAGCACGCCGACAGGATTCCAGCGGCCTACGACCTCTACCGCCAGCGCTCCCCCGGCTCGGCGCCAGGCAGAAACAAGGCCAGGGAATTCCGGCGCGACCATGCCGTTGCCGACCTCACCCCCATCGAGTTCCTTGGCGTCTGGGACACCGTTGGCGCCCTCGGCATTCCCGCCCCCTTTCTCGGCACCCTGGGAACCGGCAAGTATCTCTTCCACGATACCGAGCCGAGCAAGATCATCCGCCATGCCCGGCACGCCGTGGCCATCGACGAGAACCGCCAGGATTTCGAGCCCGCACTGTGGACGGAGAAACCAGGCATCGATCTGCTGCAGGTCTGGTTCGCCGGCGTGCATACCGATATCGGCGGAGGCTATAAAGAGCATGCCCTGGGCGACCATGCCGGCCTGTGGCTGGCCCAAGAGGCGAGCCGCTTCGGCCTCCACTTCGCGCCGCACTTCGGCACGGGCATGAATCCGGACCACAAAGGCAGGCAACACAACGAATACAAGGGATTTTACCGCATCATGCGGAGGGCGGAGACACGACTGGTGGAACCGATCCTCCACCGCAGCGTAAAAAGGCGCTGGCAGGATCCTGAGGCCGGCTATTCGAGCCCGGCCCTGCGGAATTTGCTCGACAGGGTCGGCAACGACTGGAACGCCATCCGGCTGGTGGATTGAGCGCGCCGCCGGCCAGGAACGGAGGCGCTCCCCGCGCCCTTATTGGCCGAAGGAAGAACCGGCCGTCTCTTCGGGATAGACCAACTCCTTGAAGGCCTTTTCCTCTCTGATCCCATCGAAGCTCTTGTCACTTCTGGCCAGCAGGCGCTTCTTCTCATCATGCTCGACGGCCTGCTGCAGGTATTTCACCGCGGCCTCCGCCTCGCCAAGGGCGGCATAGGAACAGGAAACATTATACCATTCGGCGGCTTTACCTATTTTTTCTTCGTTCAGGGAGGCGAGCAGCTCCCGCCCCTTTTCCCGCTCGCCACTTTCAATCAGGATCGCGATATAGACAACCTTGGCATAGTAGTTCTCCGGCCCGAGGTCAAAAGCAGCGCTGGCCATTTCCAGACTTTTTTCCAGGTTGCCCATGTCGTAATAGGCAATGGCCAGGTCTGCCGCCGACTCCGCAGTGGGATTTATGCTATAGGAGGTGAAAATCATTTCAAAAAATTTCTTGTAATGCTTTTTCAGCTTGTACCCCAAGGCCAACCGCCGCAGTATTTCCGGATCAGTGGGGTTACTCCGCCGTGACTGCTCATTCTCGAGGAGCACTATGGTTTCCTCGATTTCACCCCGACAGTTCTTGTAATTCTCCACCAGATCGCAGGCCTGCTGATAAAAGGCGAGCGCTTCGGAAAAACGCGCCTGGGCATCCAGCTGCCTTGCCTGCTGATACGCCCTTTCCGCCTCCGCGAGCCCGGCATTGCTCCCCAGGGCGGGAGTGCACCAGAACAGGACAAAAAACCAAACCAGCCCCAATGAAACCTTCATAGCTCCCCTCCATTCACTGCAGCCGCCCAGCAGGGGCAGTAACACAACGAAAAATCCCCCTGCCCGGCCGCGCCACTAACGTCCCGGCCGCTTGCCCCAAGACCATTCGCCCGCAAGCCGCCCCAGAACCCATCATAGCACAGCGCCGAGAAAGTGCCGCGCGCCAAGGCGAAGATTTTTTCAGCCTCCCTCGCAAAAGAGCGCCAGCAGATCCGTCAGGCTCTCCACCCTTTCCGCCGCAAGGCCAAGCAGCCGGGCCGCGGCCCGGTAGACATCCCGGGGCCTTGCCCCCTGACGGCGCATGACGGCAAGGGAAAGGGCATTGTCCGACTTGGAAAGCTTGCTCCCGTTTTGCCCGGTGAGCAGGGGGTGATGCCGGAACTCCGCCGCCAGGAAACCCTGCTCGCCAAGCGCACGGGCCAGGAAGAGCTGGGCCGCGGTGGAGACGCGCAGATCCTCGCCGCGGACAATGAGGTTGATGCCCTCGGCAAGATCGTCGGCCAGGCTGGCCAGCTGGTAGGCGGGCAGCCCGTCCCGGCGCCAGAGGAGAAAATCCCCCATCTCCCGGCAGAGCGCCACCACGGAACCGTCGACCTCCAGGTGGGTTTCGGGGGGCACATGCACCCGGATGGCGGACTCTTCTCGCGGCAGGAGCTTTCTGCCCCGGCAGGTGCCAGGATAAAGGCCGGAAGGTGATTGGGATCGGATCTGCTTGCGGGAGCAGGCGCAGGGGAAGACCTCGGCCGCAGCCCGCAGCCGCGCCAGGAGAAGGCGGTAACGGTCGAGGCGGAGAAGCTGTGAATGGGAGCGGAAAAAATCCGCCGGGCCGCCAGGACCCTCGTCCCAGCCCAGGCCGAGCCACTCCAGCTGGACGAAAATATCCTCTATGTACTCGGGCCTGGTTCTGGCGCAATCGGCATCATCGATGCGCAGGGCAAGGGTGCCGCCAGCCCGCCGCGCCAGCAGCCAGGTCAGGAGAAAATTCACGGCATTGCCGAGATGGAGAAAACCGCTGGGGGTGGGGGCTATGCGGGAACGGACGCTCATGGTTGTACTGGGGTGAGAGGGGGGGGAACGAGGGGCAAGAGGGCTCAGCCGAGGCGGCGCAGCCGTTCCGCCATCTCCTGATAGGGAAAAAGGCGTTCGTACTCCACCATGCCGGCCAGGGCCTTGGACTGGATGCGGATACCGGTTTCCTCAAGCACGGCGACCGGGTTGAGGCCACCGATCACCACCGCCCCCACCCTCCCTTCGATGACCGGGATCTCCAGAAGGGGCTGCCCGGGCCAGCCCACGGTAAGAATGCCGCCAAGGCCCGCCTTCTCCAGCTCGTCGATCAGGGCGATCACCCCCTCCCGGCTGTCCGCCGGCACCTCCCGAAAGCCCACGCCGATGCGGCCGTACCCGTTTTCGATTGCCCCCAGGTAATCGGTCATGCCGCTGCGGATGAAAACCTCCAGGGGATCGAGGCTGGTGCCGTCGTACTTGATGATCTCCACGAAGCGGGAGGGCTTGCGGTCCCGCAGCTCCAGCAGGCCGCCGAAACTGGAATGGGTAGGGATCCCGTGCGAGAGGAGCACGCCGTTCAGGGTGATGGAGCAGACCGTACCCAGGCCGGCCATTCCCTCCGGGACGACCAGATTCTCCACCCTCTCGCCGGGAGCGAAAAGGGCCATGAGCCGGCCCATGGAGTAGCCGGCCTCGTACACCTTGCAGATCATCGGCGCCACCCGGCCGAGCATCTCCAGGGGAATGAAGCTGATGTTGGTGATGACCGTACCGCTCTTCTTCCTGAGGTCGAAACTCATGCGGTAGGTGAGCTGGTCGATCTTGGCGGCCAGAAAGCCGACCTTGTCGAAAACCCTGGCGGTGCCAAGCTCCAGCTGACCGAGCTCGGTGATCACCCTCCCCTTCTTACCCAGATTTTCGGTGAGGCCGCGCCGGTCGAGATCCAGGAGATAATGACGCACCGTCCGCTCGCTGACCTCGTGGCCCATGGCCTGCAGGTTGTCCACCAGGCGGGCGCCGGAAACGGGCCCGTTGGCCTTCTGCAGGAGACGGAGGATGGCGAGTTCCTTTTTTTCTGTTTTTTCAGTCATGCCGGAACGTACCTGCTTTGTGGCTTTTTTTCAAACAGATTCATCCGGCAATTTTGCCGATCAAACGCCCTCGGCTCCGTCCGCCCCCCTGCTGGCTACCCCGCCTCCACAAGCGCCTTGTCCCGCCTGCCCTGCGGGGCGCGTAGCGCAGGAACAGTCACGCGCCTACGGCAAAATTGCCAACAGAGGCTGTTTCAGGAGGTCACCCGACAGAGGCGCCGCCGCAACGAGACGGAAATTCAACATTTTAAGAGTTGAAAAAAGAAAACCCGCATACTATATATCAGCAATCCGGCAAGCGATTGCCGAAACACCGGTATAGAAGGCCATGGGGGGGGCGGCGAGGCGGGGCGAGCAGGATGCTTTCCCGGCCAGTCCGGTGGCAACAACCGGCAAGAGTGTGCCGCTGCCAGCCATCCTGCGACACGTGGCGGAAGAATGGAGAATCCGGAGTCCGGATCAAGCGGATTTCCAACGATAAACACAAAATGAGGAACGCACGATGAAAAATGTCAAGGAGTTCATGGCCGAAGTAATTCGCAAGAATCCCGGGGAAGTCGAGTTTCACCAGGCAGTCGAGGAGGTTGTCCAATCCCTCGCCCCCTTCCTGACCAAACACCCGAAATACAACAAGGCAAAAATCCTGGAACGCATGGTGGAGCCGGAGCGGGTCATCATGTTCAGGGTGCCCTGGCTGGACGACAAGGGCGAGGTGCAGGTCAACCGCGGCTACCGTATCGAGATGAACAGCGCCATCGGCCCTTACAAGGGCGGACTCCGCTTCCACCCCAGCGTCAATCTGGGCATTCTCAAGTTCCTTGCCTTTGAGCAGGTCTTCAAGAACAGCCTGACCACCCTGCCCATGGGCGGCGGCAAGGGCGGCTCCGACTTCGACCCCAAGGGCAAATCCGACAACGAAGTGATGAAGTTCTGCCAGAGCTTCATGACCGAGCTTTTCCGCCACATCGGCGAAAACACCGACGTACCGGCCGGCGACATTGGCGTGGGTTCCCGGGAGATCGGCTACATGTTCGGCCAGTACAAGCGGTTGAGCAACGAGTTCACCGGCGTGCTCACCGGCAAGGGCATCAACTGGGGCGGCTCCCTGATCCGCCCGGAGGCCACCGGCTACGGCTGCGTCTATTTCGTGGTGGAGATGCTGAAGACCAGGAAAGAGGACATCAAGGGCAAGGTCTGCGCCGTCTCCGGCTCCGGCAACGTGGCCCAGTACACCCTGGAAAAACTTCTGGAGCTCGGCGCCAAGGTGGTCACCCTCTCCGACTCCAACGGCTATGTCTACAAAGAGAGCGGCTTCACCGAAAAAGACCTCCAGTTCGTCCTGGAGCTGAAAAACGTCAAGCGCGGCCGGATCAGCGAGTGCGCCACCGCGCTCAAGGGCTGCAAGTATGTCGAGGGCAAAAGGCCCTGGGGCGTCAAGTGCGACATCGCCTTCCCCAGCGCCACCCAGAACGAGATCGACGAGAAGGACGCCAAAACCCTGGTCAAGAACGGCTGCTTCTGCATCGGCGAGGGCGCCAACATGCCGACCGTGCCCGCGGCGGTCAAGGTCTTCCAGGATGCCAAGATCCTCTACGCTCCGGGCAAGGCCGCCAATGCCGGCGGCGTTTCCACCTCCGGCCTGGAGATGTCCCAGAACAGCATCAGAACCGCCTGGACCCGTGAGGAGGTCGACAGCAAGCTGCGTCAGATCAAGATCAATATCCACGAGTCCTGCGTCAAGTACGGCAAGCAGAAGGACGGCTACATCAACTATGTGGATGGCGCCAACATTGCCGGTTTTGTCAAGGTGGCGGACGCCATGATCGATCAGGGTATTGTCTGATCGAACCCTCCGCGGTACAATCAGGAACGCCCACCCAGGCCGCTCACCGGCCGGGTGGGCGGCTCCAGCAAAAAACGCCCGCAGCACATGGCCCCATCCTTCGTCCAGACGCCAGAGAGACAAAGGGAGCACAACCATGGCGGCACCACAGGAAAAACCGGTCTTCAGCTCCGGACTCGAATCCCTGGACGAAATTCTGCAGGGAATACTGACCGGGGACAATGTTGTCTGGCAGGTTGACGAGATCGACCATCTGCGCCCCTTCGTCCAGGCCTTCTGCCGCTGCGCGCAGCTGGACGGAAAGAATCTGGTCTATTTTCGCTTCGCCTCCCACCCCCCACTTGTGCCGGGCAAATTCGGCGCCGATATTTTCCACCTCGACCCCCGGGCCGGCTTCGAACAATTCATCACCAGAATCCTCAACGTCGTCAGTGAATATGGGCGGGGAACCTGCTATGTCTTCGACTGCCTCTCCGATCTGGCCGTGGATTGGTACAGCGACCGGATGCTGGGCAACTTTTTCAAGCTCGCCTGCCCCTACCTCTACAATGCCGACACCGTGGCCTACTTCGCCCTCCTGCGCAACGCGCACACCCCCCTGGCGGTGCAGGCCATCCACCGTACCGCCCAGGTGGTGCTCGACCTCTACCGCAGCAAGAAAAAATACTACCTCCACCCCTTGAAGGTCCTGGGGCGGCAGACCCCCACCATGTTCATGCTGCACTCTCTGGAGGGCACTGAACTCCGGCCGGTTACCAGCAGCGTGATCGTCTCCGAGATCCTCTCTTCAACCCCGCAGCCCTGGATCGATTGCAAAATCGTGCGCCGGGACACCTGGACCCGAATTCTGAGCGAAGCCCAGACCTGCGCCGAAAACGGAGGAGACGGCAAGGATGGCGCACCGGACAGGGATCTCCGCCAGAAGCTGATCCGGATGTTCGTCACCCGCAACGAGAAGGTCGCCAGGCTCTGCGCCAGACACTTCGCTCTTGCCGACCTCGTCGCCATCGGCAAACGCATGGTGGGAACCGGCTTGATCGGCGGCAAGGCGACCGGCATGCTGCTGTCCCGCTCGATCCTCGCCAATTCGAAGAAAAAATGGCAAAAACTCCTTGAGACCCACGACTCCTTTTATATCGGTTCCGACGTCTTTTACTCCTTCGTCATCAACAACCGCTGCTGGTGGGAACGGCACCGGATGAAATCCGCCCCGGACCCCTTCGCGGCGGCGGCGAAGATTCGCCAGCGGCTGCTGAAGGGAAAATTCCAGCGGGACACCCTGGAGCAATTCCGGGAGATATTGAACTATTTCGGCCAGGCGCCGATCATCGTCCGCTCCAGCAGCCTGCTGGAGGACGCATACGGCAATGCCTTTTCCGGCAAATACGAAAGCGTTTTTCTCGCCAACCAGGGTTCGCCCGAGGAACGGCTGGAAAAATTCAAGGAGGCGGTGCGCACTGTCTACGCCAGCACCATGAGCCCGGAAGTCCTCTCCTACCGGGCGCACCGTGGCCTCTGGAGCCGTTACGAAGAAATGGCCCTGCTGGTGCAGCGGGTTTCCGGCTCCTTTTACCGTTCCATATACCTGCCCCACCTGGCCGGAGTGGGCTATTCCTTCAACCCCTTTGTCTGGGACAGGGAGATCGATCCGCATGCCGGCGTGCTGCGCCTGGTCTTCGGCCTTGGGACACGGGCCGTGGATCGGCACGATGACGACTACACCCGCATCATCGCCCTCAACACCCCGCTGAAGCGGCCCGAGGTCGGCGAGGACGCGGTACACCGCTTTAGCCAGCACGTTGTCGACGTGATCGACATCCAGAAGAACAGCCCGGTGAGCATCGACTTCGAGGCGGTGGCGAAGGCAACTCCCGGCCTGCCGCTTTCGCTGTTTGCCGACCAGGACCAGGAGATGGAGAAACGGGCGGAACAGTACGGCATGAAAAACGTCTTCAGCTGGATGCTGACCTTCAGGAGCGTTCTTGCCGAGACCCCCCTGGTTGCCGACATGCGCGAGCTGCTGGCCACGGTGGCCAGAGCGTACGAATATCCGGTGGACATCGAGTTTGCGGTCAACTTCCTCCCCTCCGGCCAGTACCGGATCAACCTGCTCCAGTGCCGGCCCTTTCAAGTGCAGATGCCCATGGCCAGCAGCAGCCTGCCCGAAAAAATCGCAAAGGAGGATATTCTTCTGCAGACCGCAGGACCAATCATCGGCACCGCCACCGCTCTGAAGATCGACAGGATCATCTATGTCCGGCCGGAGCGCTACAGCGCCCTCTCCAGCGCGGACCGCTACGCCCTGGCCAGCCTGCTCGGCGACCTCGCCAACGGAGGAGGAGAGAAAAAAACCATGCTCATCGGCCCCGGACGCTGGGGGAGCAAAATGCCGGAACTGGGCGTGCCGGTAACCTTCAGGGATGTGCGCAATGTTTCCGTGCTCTGCGAACTTGCCGCGATGCACGCCCGGCTGACCCCGGACATCTCCCTGGGCACCCATTTTTTCAACGACATCGTCGAGATGGGGATAGTCTACCTGGGCCTCCAGCCCGATGGGGAGGAGGATGACCTCTTCAACGAAACCCTGCTCCTGGGGATGCCCAACGCCCTCTCCGCGGCCTTCCGGAAAAAAAATCCGGTGGCCATGGCCCTTCATCTCGTGGAGTTGCGGACCGGGCAGAGGGAAATGTTCCTGCAGACAGACATCATGGCGCAGAAGGGAGTGGCCTTTCTCGGCCCCGGACCAGCCGCAGGAGGCAAGCACCGGGCAGCCGGAAAGAAAAAATCCCGCTGACCCTCATGGGTGGCGGGATTTTTTCTTTCCGGCGAGGGAATGGTCTGTCAGGAGGACAAATGCCAGCCGGCCGAATGCCTGGTCTTGCCGTCGTGTCCGATCAGGAAGCATTCCAGGCCGGGTTGCGCATTGATAAGGGCAATGCCCGCGTCCGGCGCCATGACGCAAAGGCTGGTGGCCAGGGCATCGGCATCCATGACCGTTGCCGCCTTCACCGTGACGCTGGTGGAAAGAAGAGGGGAATGACCGGTACGGCTGTCCACGATGTGGTGGAACATCTTCTCCCGGTCATAGTAAATTTCATAGTCGCCCGAGGTGGCGATGGCGCCGTTATTCATTTTCACCACATCCGGATAGCCCTTCTTCTTGGCAGGATCCTGGATGGCCACGGTCCAGGCCTTGCCCTTGGCGGCCAGCCCGCTGGTGCGGATATCGCCGCCGGCATTGATCAGATGATTCGTCACCCCGTTCCTGCTCAGAATCTCGGAGGCCCGGTCGACGATATAGCCCTTGGCTATCCCGTCCAGGGTGATGCCCATGTTTTTTCTGGTAAAGGAAATGTTGCCTTCGGCGAAACGGAGATGCTCGGAACCGATCAGGGGCAGAAGCGCCGCGATCTCCGCCTCGGAAGGCTTGCCACCCGAAGCAAAGCGTTCCTTGTAAAGATCGATCAGAGGCTTGACCGTTATGTCGAAGGCGCCTTGCGTCTGGCGATGGTAGTAAAGGGAACGGGCAACCAGTTCGAGAACCTCCACCTCGCCGCGGGCAAGCACGCCGGTGTCGTTCAAGTGCGACACGGCGGAACCGGAATCATACCGGCTCAAGAGCCTGCTCAGCCGCTCGATCTCCTCAAAGGCCAGACCAATGGCGTTTTCCGCCTCATCGCGGGAGGCGTGGATGGCGGTCATGGCAACGAAGGTACCCATGGCCAGCCTGGTGGTCGAAACTTTATACTCCTTGTTGCCGAAAAGAACCGCCTCTGCCTTCGCCACCGGCAGCAGGGCCGCGCCTGCCGCGCCAAGACCGAGCAGGCCGGAGAGCTTCAGAAAGGATCTTCTCTTTACATCACACTGGTATGCCGTATTTCTGTTCATCATTTTCCTCTCCGCGGGGATAAAACTGAAGCGAGGGGGTTAGGAAGCCATCTTCAGGCCTGCCGCCTGCCTGGCCACCACCGCTCTGCCATCATATCTTCTCATGATCTTCCTGGGGCACTTCTCCACGCATACCTCCTGGCACTCCGGCCCGTAGGCGATGCATTTCGGGTGATCGATCCTGATCAGCCCCTCGGTATGGGCAATGGCTTCGGCAGGGCATTTCTTGACGCACATCTGACAGGAAATACAGCCCACCTCGCAAACCTTGCGCACGTTCTTGCCGAGATCCTTGGTGCTGCAGGGCACATGCACCCTGGCCTTCAGGGTCATCAGCTCGATCACCCGCTTGGGACAGGTACGCACGCAGGTGCCGCAGCCGACGCACTTATCAGGATTGACCAGCGGGAAGCCGTCAACCATGGTGATGGCGTCAAAGGGGCAGCTTTCCGCGCATTCGCCAAGACCGATGCAGGAATACTGACAGGCGGACGGTCCGCCGAAGCCGAGATTGGCGGCGGTACAGGAGGCAAAACCGATATACTCGTGCTTGTGGCTGACCCGCCCCTCAAGCCGCGAACAACGGACCAGGGCGACCATGTCCTCCACGGCCGCCATCTTCTTGCCGGTGATCTCCGCCACCTTGGCGGCCACCGCCTCCTTGCCCGGATAGCAGAGATTTGGCGCCACCTCCGGATCGTTGACCACCGCGATGGCATAGCCCTCGCAGCCCGGATACCCGCAGCCGCCGCACTGGGCGCCGGCCAGCACATGCAGGACCGCCTCGATTTTGGGGTTGGCCTCCACGGCGAATTTATGTGCCGCCAGGGCCAGGCCGATTCCGAAAAACAGGCCGATGCAGCCGAGCAGGGCAATGCCGCCCAAGGCGAGTTTGATCAATTGTGGATCCATTTCCTACCTCTCCCATAAACAAGGGAATAACTGAAAAAATCCAACGCAAAAACGCAGAGGCGGGAAGATAACCTCCCCAATAAGGGCTCGCCGTTAATAACACGGCTCAAACTTTGCGACTTTGCGCCATTGCGTTCAAATTTTCCAACGGCTCCTAAAAAATATTCAGCCCGGAAAAGCCTAGAAAAGCCAAAGCGAACTGCCCGGCCACGATAAAGGCAATGGGCACGCCTTTAAAGGTCGGCGGAATCTTGGCGAGTTCCATCCGTTCCCGGACCGAACTCATGAGATAAAGGGCCAGGAGAAAGCCGCCGCCGGCGCCCAGGGCAAGCATGAACGATTCGAAGAAGTTGTACTCGTTATCCGCCAGGATCAAAGGCACCGCGATGATCACGCAGTTGGCGATGACCAGCACCAGATAGACACCAAAGGCGTTGAACAGGGCAGGGTTCACCTTGCGCAGGATGGTATCCACCGCCTGCACGGTGAGGGAAACCAGTCCGATGAAGATGACAATCTGCAGGAAATTGAGACCGTAAGGCTTCATGACGAACTGATAAAAAAACCAGCTCATGATGGCGGAGACCACCATGACAATGGTGAAGGTCAGCCCCATGCCCTTGGCCGTATCCTTGCGTTTCGAGGTGCCGAAGAACACGCAGAGGCCGAGATATTTGGTGAAAACGAAGTTGTTGATCAGAAGCGCGCTGACCAGGATGGAAAGCAGATAGCCCAGGTAGGACTTCATCACCCGGAAGCTCTCTGCCGCCTTGCCCGCCTGCGTCAGGTTGGCGATGGAGACGACGTGGGCCTGTGTGCTGTTCAGGGGCTCGGCAAAGGTCAGGATCGCGGTTTTGCCGTCCGCGGCCAGGGCAACATTCGTCACCGGCAGCCGGATATCAGGATCCTGCTCCTCGTAAACCACGTAATTGGCGGGATTGGTGACCTTTGCCGCATCCATGGCCGCGGCAAAGGTCACCACGATCTCATTGGCTTTGCCGAAGCTCTGCCCGGCGACAAGCCCTTCCGCCTGGGCCAGAACCGGCAGAAGAAGAAGGGCGACAAGGGAAAGCAGTAATTTTCTGAACATGGCGGGATTCTTCATGACTCAGGCCCGTTTCGCGCGTTTGTAAACGATTTCGATATAGTTGAAAAAGGCCATCATCAGGCCCACACAGAAAAAGCCGGCAAAGGGCAGGACAAAGAAGAGGAGCGGCTTGAAGCCGAGCACATCGTAGCCGAGGATGGTGCCCAGGCCCAGCAGTTCCCGGACAAGGCCCAGGGCCATCATGCCGAACATGAAACCCAGACCCATGCCGATGCCGTCCCAGAAAGAGGCATTCACGCTCTCCTTGCAGGCGAACATCTCAAGGCGCATGGTGATGATGGCGAAGGCCACGATCAGCTTGATGAAGATGCCCATTCTGGCATAGGCTTCGGGCAGGTAGGCGGCAAGGACCAGATCGATGACCGTGACCCAGGTGGCGATGGTCAGGGTGTAGGTCGGAATCCTGATACGGGGGTGGATCTTGTTCTTGAACAGGGCGATGGTGCAGCTGGAGAAAACCTGGACAAAGAGCACGGCCACCCCAAGCATGAAGCCGTTCATCACCGTGGTGCTGATGCCCACCGCGGGGCACATGGAAAGGACAAGACGGAAAATGGGGTTCTCGTTCAGGATCCCGTTTACCACCAGTTGCATGTTCGATTTATCGGTTGCCACAATATCTTCTCCGAAATGAGTGGGCGGGCCACGGCCCCCTTTTAAAAGGGCACGGCAATATGCTGCTCCGCAAGAACCCGGTCAAGAATCGCGATGCGGTAGGAGAATTTCCTGACCATGCCCTTGACGCCGCTGGTGACCGAGCGGCTGGAAATCGTCGCGCCGGTCAGGGCATAGATATCGTTATCCTTATACTGCTCCTGGATCTTTGCCACTTCTTCCGCGCCCAGCCCGCCGCGCTTGCCAGCCTCAAGGGCCTGGAGGTAATCGCCGGGCAGCGGAGTTTTCACCACATCCAGTTTCCTGATGGTATCAAAGGCCTTGCCCTTGAACTGATTCTTGAAATAGTCCTGGACGATCTCGCCGCCCAGGCCGGGATCTTCCTCGTGTTCCATGATCTCCAGCCCCAGGATGCCATAAGCGGGATCCACGGCCATCATGACCTTGATAAAGGTCTTGAAGCCGGGAAACTTGCCGGGCAACAGATAGGCCATCCGTTTTTCGCCGTCGGTGACGATGATGGTCTGATCCGCATAGCGGATGGTCCTGCCCGGGCCGAGGACCGACAGGATCGCCTGCTCGCGGGCGTCGGCCTCCCTGGCCTCTTCCTCGGCAATGGTCACGGGGTGCCGGGCGAGGAAATTGCCGTCCAGATCAATGGCGACAAAGGCGAAACCGCCGCGCCCTTCATCGGCAAGGGGGACCAGATAGCCCATGCTCAGGGCCTCGCCCTCGGTGACGATATAGCGGTAGAGCGCATGCATGCCGAGGGAGGCCGGGGCCGGATTCTTCTCCGAATAGCCGAGCAGGTTGAGCATGACCTTCTGCTCCTTGACATGCTCGTTGTGCTTCTTTGCCTTGCTGGTCATCACGAAGGCAGCGCCCATGACCGCGCCGGCCAGCAGACAGGAAACGGTGAGGCGGAAAATGATGGTGAGAATAGTTTTCATTTTGCACCTCCCATGGGCGGCGCAAAGCGTTTCGGCTTAAAGAAGCCATCCAGCACCGGACTCACCGGATTCATGAGCAGGATGGCGTAGCAGATGCCCTCCGGATAGCCGCCCTTCAGGCGGATGAGCACGGTAAGGGCGCCAATGCCGACCCCGTAGATGAGCTGCGAGGTTTTGTTGGTGGGACAGGTCACATAATCATTGGCCATGAAAAAGGCCCCGAGCAAAGCGCCGCCGGAAAGGACGGCCAGGAGCGGGTCGCCCGAGAACAGAGTTTCACCGCCGAACAGCCAGGTTAGCAGGCCGATGGTGGCGAGGACGGAAACCGGGATGTGCCAGGTGATATAGCCGCGATACATGAGGTAGAGTCCGCCCAGTACGATGCAGAGCCCGGAAGTCTCGCCGATGGAACCTGGCCGCCAGCCCAGAAAGAAATTGGTATAGAGATTGGGAGCGGCGCCGAATTGCTGGGTGAGGGCCGCCATGCCGTGCTCCTTGAGCACCGCCAGCGGCGTCGCCGTTGAGACGGCATCAACCGAGGAGCCGAGATGGGAGAAAATCGCCATCTCGGAAAGGGGCGGCAGCCAGGCAGAGGTCATGGCCACCGGGAAGGTGGCCAGCAGAAAGGCGCGGGCCAGAAGAGCGGGGTTGAAGATATTGTAACCGATGCCACCCAGCAGGTGCTTGCCGACATAGATGGCCATCACCGCGCCCAGGACCGGGAGCAGATAGGGAACACCCGGGGGAATGACAAATGCGATCAGCATGCCGGTGATCACCGCGCTGCCGTCCCTGACGGATATCTTGCGGCCGAGCGCTTTCTGGCTCATGGCCTCAACCGCCACGCAGCTTGCCACACTGATTGCGGTGATGATCAGGGTCTGAATCCCGAAGACGAAAACCGATACGACCAGGGCCGGCACCAGGCAGGCCACCACGGTCCACATGATTTTTTCAACCGACTCGTTGCTTTTCACATGGGGGGAAACGGAAACTTTCCACAATCCCCGCGCTGTTTCAGGCAACCGGCTATCTGGCGCTTGCTGTTCGATGACTCTTCTCCTTAAAAACTGTTATGAAACGCCGGGAAAGGGGGGGCGCCGCAGAGTGTCTGGTCCGCGTGGATCCCGGTCCCTGCGCACTTGCGTGTATTTCTTCTACCGTTTCGCCTTCATCTTGGCCAGACGGATGAACTGCACCAGGGGCCGCTTGGCCGGGCAGNNCACCAGCCGCAACGGATGCACTGGGAGTGGGGAGTGGTGTCGATCTCGTCCTCGGCGAGAAAAAGAACCGAGGAGGTGGTTTTGGTGACCGGAATATCCAGGGAGGAAACGGCAAAGCCCATCATGGGCCCGCCCATGACGATCTTGGCAAGGGCCGGGGTGACGCCGCCCAGATATTCGACGATGTCGCTTATCCTGGTGCCGACCTTGACCAGCAGGTTGGCGGGCCGCCTGATGCCCTTGCCGGCGATGGTCACCACCTTTTCATACAGGGGCTTGCCCAGCACCACCGCATCGTGGATGGCCTTGGTGGTGCTCACGTTGTGCACCACCACTCCCACCGCCGAGGGCAGGGCAAAGGCCGGCACCTTGCGGCCGGTGATGGACTGGATGAGCTGCTTTTCCGAGCCCTGGGGATACTTGACCTGCAGGGGCTGAACCTTGATCTCCCCCTGGGGGGAGGAAGCGGCTGAAGCCGCCTCGCTCATGGTCTTGATGGCATCGGGCTTGTTGTTCTCAATGCCGATGCGGCACTTCTTGATGCCGAGAATTTTGAGGATCACCCTGGCGCCCTCGACAATCTCGCGACTGTGCTCGACCATCTGACGGTGGTCGGCGGTGATGTAGGGCTCGCACTCGGCGCCGTTGAGGATCAGGGTGTCGATGGGGTTGTCCGGTGGCGGCGAAAGCTTGACGTGGGAGGGAAATCCCGCGCCGCCAACGCCGATGATTCCGGCTCCATGCACCTTTTTGAGTAACTCCTCACGACTGAGCGACTGCCAGTCCTGCTTGGCGTACTGGACAGCCGAGGCCTCCTTGTCCACCTGGATGGTAATGGAAGGAGCGCTGACGCGCAGGGGATGCCCGGAAGCGCCGAAGGCCTTGACGATGCCGGACACCGGGGCATGGATAGGTGCTCCAAGGCCTTTCGTCACCTCGCCAATGACATCCCCCTCCTTCACCTCATCCTTGAGAGCAACCGTGGGGGTGCAGGGGGCGCCGATGTGCTGCCCGAGGATAATCTCTAGCTCGTCGGGCACCGGCATCGCCGTTATGGCGAGACCCGATGTCGTGCCTTTGGATTCCGGCGGATGCACACCGCCCTTGGGAAAGGTCAGTAAGGATACCATGTCATCAGCTTCGAGCGGGCGAGGGGGCGAAAAACTGCCATCCAGATTTTAAAATATGATACACTTCTTCCAGGGGGCTCCACGGAAACGGCAAGCACTTCGCCTGCAGCCGGGAGACTTGTTCGGTATTAACCTATTGCTCAGTTTTGTCAAGAAGAAAGCGGGAAAAAATATGCCCACGAGAGCATTTAAGCCTCTTTCGCTTACAAAATTGTCATCAATAGCGGGGCAGAGCAAAGACCTCCCCCGCTATTCCCACACACCCCAATCTCTTCCCTTGACATCACACCCCAACCATTGTATTAAAAAGTCTCCCAAGTCACTGTAACTTGGTTAAAATTTGACTATACAAAATTGTAATTTTAATAAATTACAATTTTGTTACCTTGTTAAAAAATTACTGTTCTGCTTTTTTAACCCCTTGTCATGCCGGCCGCCAGCAAATGCTGAAGCAAGCCGGCATCAATATTAATGAAGGAGCGTCACATGTGCCGGTTAGCCATGAAAACCGCAAGTGAGCCATTCTCCCCTTTTTCGGTTCTGCAGGCCATGGAGGCCATGCAGGAAGGGTATGACGGCAGCGGCCTGGGTCTCTTGCTGCGCGGCTTGTCCTTTGCGGACTACAACCACAACCCCGGGGATCCGATTCTCTCGGGCATCGCCCACACGGAAGAGGCCTTGGGACGCCTCGATCTTTTCATGAATAGCCAGGGTTTCGAACTGAAATTCGACTTCGAGTTCAAGGTCAAAAAAGCCATGATCGAGGCCAAGGACCGGCACAAATACATCCTTCGCGTCTACCGTCAGCCAGCGGCCTGGAAGGATTTCAGCCAGGAACGGATCGAGCACGAACTGCTGATGACCCGCCTCGCCCTGCGCAAGGACGGCGAAGCGCACGGCAACGATCTGACCGCCTTTTCCCTCTGGCCCGAGGTGGCGATGATCAAGGAGGTGGGTTGGCCGCTGGAGATCGGCATCGCCCTGGGCCTCGATTCGGGACGAATCGAAAGCAGGATCTGCATGGCGCAGGGTCGCCAGAACACCAACTACGGCATCAACCTCTACGCCTGCCACCCCTTCTTCATCCAGGGCATCGCCACCATGACCAACGGCGAGAACACCGCCTTCACCCCCATCAGGGACTGGCTCAGCGGCCGTGCTTTCCCTGGCTACATCGGCTACCAGTCCGACTCGGAGGTCTTTGCCCACATCCTCCACTACGTCACCCGGCAGCTCAGGCTGCCCCTGGAGGCCTACAAGCATGTGATCACCCCACTCAAAAATGAGGAGTTGGCCAGGCACCCGCAAGGCGATTTCCTCCGCGGCCTGCGGGACGCCTGCCGCCGCCTCATCATCGACGGCCCCAACGCGGTGATCGGCACCCTCTCCGACGAGACAAGCCTGCTGGTCATGGACGCCAAGAAACTGCGCCCGGCCACCGTGGGCGGCAAGCCCGGCGAGTGGGCCATCGCCTCCGAGATGTGCGGGGTAGACGCCATGATTCCCGACCGGGATCGCGCAAAGGATTTTCAACCCATGCGTGAACATACCGTTATTATTCCTCCAGACAGACAGGAGCTCCAGATATGGTCTCAGTTCGATCGATTTCCAGTACCCCAAGCAGCCTGACCCACAACGACCTGCCCTGGGTCATAGAGCACAATGAAGAGCGCTGCACCCTCTGCGGCCGTTGCGCTTCCGTCTGTCCGGTGGGCACCCTGAAGCTCGCCTACATGCGCAAACGCATGCCCAGGCTGGTGCTCGCCTCCAGCGAGCGGGGCAGCTCCTACAAGACCTTTGTCGGCATCCGCCAGAACACCGAGGTGGGCAAGCGCTGCATCGGTTGCGGCTCCTGCGCCATGGTCTGCCCCAACGAGGCGATCCATCCGGTGCACAACGCCAACGACCGCTTCCGCTTCCAGAATACCCAGCACGGCGAGCCTGCCAAGCGCGGCGGCCGCCGCAATGTGCCGGGGGCGAGCCTGCTCGACCGGATCATCTTCGACCGCATCTCCATGCTCACCGATCCTGCCCTTGACGCAGGCCGGCACGAGTTTTCCTGCAACACCCTCCTCGGTCGCGTCCTGCCGCCCGAAGAGTATGTGCGCCGGAAGCTGGCCGGAGAGTGGATTCCGCCGGTGCGCGAGATCTTCCCCTTCATCATCGGCTCCATGAGCTTCGGCGCCCTTTCGCCCAACATGTGGCTGGGACTGCTCCAGGGCGTTGCCTACTGCAACGAGGTTCTGGGCATTCCCGTGGTCATGGCCACCGGCGAGGGCGGCTGTCCGCCCTGGGTGCTGAAGAGCCCCTTCCTCAAATACATCATCCTGCAGATCGCCTCGGGCTATTTCGGCTGGGACGAGATCATCCGCGCCATCCCGGAAATGCAGTGCGATCCGGCCGCCATCGAGATCAAGTACGGCCAGGGGGCCAAGCCCGGCGACGGGGGCCTGTTGATGTGGTACAAGGTTTCCAAGCTCATCGCCCGCCTGCGCGGCGTGCCGGAGGGCGTTGACCTGCCCTCGCCGCCCGTGCACCAGACCCTCTACTCCATCGAGGAGTCGGTGATGAAGATGATCCAGACCATGTCCATGGCCTGGAACTTCCGGGTCCCGGTTTATCCGAAAATCTCCGGCTCCACCTCCGCCAAGTCGGTGCTGAACAACCTGGTCCGCAATCCCTATGCCTCTGCGCTGCTGATCGACGGCATCGACGGCGGCACTGGTGCTGCCTACAACATCAGCATGGACGCCACCGGGCATCCCATCGCCTCCAACGTGCGCGAATGCTACCTCGACCTCTGCGCCCAGGGCAAACAGAACGAGATTCCGATCTTTGCCGCCGGCGGTATCGGCAAGAACGGCAACGTCACCCAGAATGGCATGGCCCTCATCATGCTGGGCGCAAGCGGCGTGCACATGGGCAAATACATCATGCAGGCCGCGGCCGGCTGCCTGGGCAGCGAACAGAACCGCTGCAACGTCTGCAACCTCGGCCTCTGCCCCAAGGGCATCACCAGCCAGAACCCCAAGCTCTACCGCCGGCTCGACCCCGATCAGGTCGCCCAGCGGGTGGCGGACACCTTCATGGCCATCCGCACCGAGATCAAGAAGGTGATGGCGCCGCTGGGCCGCTCCCAGAGCCTGCCCATCGGCATGTCCGATGCCCTGGGCATCGAGGACAGGGATGTCGCTGAACGGTTAAACATCAGATATATCTGTTGAGACAGAAGGAGCACGCAGTGAGCAAAGCAATTGTCGTAAAAGGGCTTGATGAAAACGGCCAGCGCATCAGCTCCAAGATCTTCGAGGAGCTGGTCCAGGACGCTTTTGCCAAATCGCGAAAGCTGAAGCTGGAAACCTATGGCCAGCACAACGTCGGTGGGCGCCTCAAAAACGGCGGCAAGCCGGTGGATATCGAAATAACCGGCCCATGCGGCCAGCGCCTGGGCTGCATGGGCATGCCCGGAACCACCATCACCTGCAACGGCCCGGCTTCCGATGACGTGGGCTACCTCAACATCGGGGCCGAGATCACCGTCAAGGGCGATGCCACCAACGGGGTCTGCAACGCCACCGCCGAGGGCAAGGTCTACATCGGCGGCTCCATTGGCGCCCGCGGACTCACCATGACCAAGTGGAATCCCGACCACCAACGACCCGAGCTCTGGGTGCTGGGTTCGGTGGGCGACTCCTTTGCAGAGTTCAACTGCGGCGGCATCGCGGTGGTCTGCGGCCTCGAACCGAAAAATCCCGACAATGTCCTGGGCTACCGCCCCTGCGTCGGCATGGTCGGCGGCTGGATCTATTACCGCGGCAAGAGCGATGGCTCTTATGCCAAAAACAGCGTCATGGCCGTGCTGCCCGACGACGCCCAGTGGCAGTGGCTGCTGGACCGCCTGCCCCTCTTTCTTAAGAAAATCGGCCGCCCACGCCTCCTGAAAAAGCTCTCCAGACGGGACGAATGGATGATGCTCATGGCGATTCCTCCCCAGGAGCGCGCCCTGATGTTTTCCGGCCCCATGCCCATGGAGGAATTCAAGCGCAAGATCTGGAACCCTGGCTTCGGCGGCGGCGACCCGATCCGCGACCTGGCCCCGGGCCTCGACCGCTCCCCCATCGGCCTGATCGAAACCGGCGAGCTGAGAAGGCGCAAGCCCTTCTGGGCCAACCGCGACAAGGCGGCGCCCTGCGCCTATTACTGCCCGGTGCACATCCCCACCGTCGACCGCCTGCGGCTGATGCGGGAAGGCAAGGAAAAGGAAGCCTACGAACTGCTCATGGAGTACACCCCGCTGCCCGCCTCGGTCTGCGGCCACATCTGCCCCAACCTCTGCATGCAGAACTGTTCCCGCCAGCTGGTGGACGAAAAGATCGACGTGCAGATGCTCGGCCGGGCCGCCAGGGATGCCAAACCACCCAAACCGGCAAAGCCGCTGGGCAAGAAAGTCGCCATCATCGGC
>DDXK01000099.1 GCA_002347185.1 Desulfobulbaceae bacterium UBA2262
TGGCCTGATGCTGCCCTATGCCCCCCTGCATCATCTGCTTTTTGCAGGCCTTCCGCGCCCCCTGGTGATGACCAGCGCCAACCTCAGCGAGGAGCCGATCTGCATCGACAACGAGGAGGCCAGGCAGCGGCTGGCTGGGATTGCAGACTGTATCCTGGACCACGACCGGAGAATTCACCTGCGCTGCGATGACTCCCTGGTGGCCATGCAGGCCGGGGCCGTGCGCCTTCTGCGGCGCGGGCGCGGATATGCCCCGCGCCCGCTGCCGCTGGCCGCCGGCGGCCCGATGCTGCTCGGGGTCGGGGCGGAATTGAAGAACACCGTCTGCCTGCTCAAGGGGAAGAGCGCCTTTCTGAGTCAGCACATCGGGGATCTGAAAAACCTGGAGGCATATCGCGTTTTTCGCCAGAGCATCGGGCATCTGTCGGAAATTTTCGAGATCAGGGCGGAGTTGGTCGTCCATGATTTGCACCCCGGCTATCTCTCCAGCCGCTGGGCCAGGGAGGAGTCCGGCCTGCCGCGGCTGGCCGTGCAGCATCATCATGCCCACCTGGTCGCCTGTCTGGCCGAAAATCGAGTGGAGGGGCCGGCCATCGGCATCATTCTCGACGGGACCGGCTATGGCACGGATCAGACCATCTGGGGGGGGGAGGTGCTCATCGGCGATGCCAGTGGATTCCGCCGTTATGCCGCCCTCGAATCCCTGCCCCTGCCGGGTGGGGATGCCGCGGTGCAGGCGCCCTGGCGGACGGCTGTGAGCTATCTCCATGCCGCCTGCGGAGAGCCACTGCCGCCGCTTCCTTTTCTGGACGGGCTTGCGGCTGAGCCGATTCTGGCCATGGTCAAGGCCGGGATCAATTCACCGCGCACCAGCAGCTGCGGGCGGCTTTTTGACGCGGTGGCCGCCATGGGCGGAGGCAGGCAGGTGATTCAGTACGAGGCGCAGGCCGCCATCGAGTTGATGCAGGCCGCCGGAAACCGCCTGGGCGGGACGGCATTTCCCTGCGAATTTTTTGAGGAAGATGGTATTGTGAAGCTTTCTGTCCGGGCGCTGGTGAGAGGGGTCGCCAAGGCGCTGGCCGGAGGCATGGGCCTTCCCGAACTCAGCCGCCGTTTTCATAAGAGCCTGGTGGATGGCTTCACGCATCTGGCCTGCCTGGCCAGGAAACGGGAAAAAATAGGAACCGTGGCGTTGAGCGGCGGGGTGTTCCAGAACCGGCTGCTGCTTGAGGGCCTGGTTGCCGCTCTTTCCGCCAGGGGCTTTCTGGTCCTGACCCACAGGGAAGTGCCCTGCAACGATGGCTGCATTTCCCTCGGGCAGGCGGTCATCGGCAGACGGTCTTTACAGGAAGGATGAAGCGATGTGTCTGGCAATTCCCGGCAGGGTGGTGGAGATTTTTCAGGAGAACGGCCTCATGATGGGGCTTGTGGATTACAGCGGCACGGTGAGCAAGGTCTGCCTGGAGTATGTGCCGCAGATCACCGTGGGGCAGTATACCGTGGTGCACGCCGGCTTTGCTCTCTCGATCCTCGACGAGGAGGAAGCGGCAAAGAGCTTCGCGGCTTGGCAGGAGTTGAATCAGGCCCTGGCCGCGCAGGGGGTGGATCTTTTCGGCAATCCCCTGAAAGAGGGTGATTGAGCGCGGTGGCGCAAGGAGCAGAAGAGGAGCTTGCGAGTCTGGTCATGAAATATGTCGACGAATTCCGCAATCCGGAACTGGCCAGGGCCCTTCTTGCCGAAATCCGGCAGACCGTCACCAGACCCTGGGTGCTCATGGAGATCTGCGGCGGCCACACCCACGCCATCATGAAGAACGGCCTGGATCAGCTTTTGCCCAGGGAAATCGAGCTGGTGCACGGACCGGGCTGCCCGGTCTGCGTGACGCCGGTGGAGGCCATCGACCGGGCCGTGGCCATAGCCTCCCGGCCCGAGGTGATCTTCGCCAGTTTCGGCGACATGTTGCGGGTCCCGGGCAGCGGCAGCGATCTGTTCAAGGCCAGATCGGCGGGTGCCGACGTGCGCATGGTCTACTCGCCTCTGGAGGCCCTGGCCCTGGCCCGCAAGCATCCTGACCGGGAGGTGGTTTTCTTCGGGGTCGGCTTCGAGACAACGGCGCCGGGCAATGCCCTGGCCCTGCTGCAGGCCAGGCGGGAAGGGCTTGCCAATTTCAGCATGCTGGCCAGCCACTATCTGGTGGCGCCGGCCATGCGGGCTCTGCTCGCCTCTCCGGCCAACAGGGTGCAGGGCTACCTTGCCGCCGGGCATGTCTGCACAGTAATGGGGTGGCAGGAGTATGTGGCCATTGCCGGAGAATTCCGGGTGCCCATCGTGGCCACCGGCTTTGAGGTGCTTGATATTCTGAGCGGTATTCTCATGGTGGTCCGGCAGCTCGAAGCGGGGCGGCATGCGGTGGAGAACGGCTACGGCCGCTCGGTGAGCCAGGAGGGAAACCGAGAGGCCCAGGCGAGGCTGCGGGAGGCCTTTGTGGTCGCCGATCGCACTTGGCGGGGGATCGGGGTGCTGCCGCGAAGCGGCCTGGCTATTCGCGAGGAGCTTGCCGCGTATGACGCGGAAAAGAAATTTGCCGTCTCCGGCCTAGTCGCTGCGGAATCGCCGCTCTGCGAAAGCGGCAGCATCCTGCAGGGGCTGAAGAAGCCCAACTCCTGTCCGGCCTTTGGCCGCGAATGCACCCCGGAGCATCCCCTGGGGGCCACCATGGTTTCCGGCGAAGGGGCCTGTGCCGCCTATTATCGATACCAGAGAGGGAGAAATGGCTGAGTTCAATCACGACAATTTTTCCTGCCCCCTGCCCATCCTGGAGCACGACACCATACAGCTGGCGCACGGCAGCGGCGGCAGGCTTTCCGCCGAGTTGATCGAGAGGATGTTTCTGCCCCGCTTTGCCAACGAGATTCTCAACCGGCTCGAAGACCAGGCGGTGTTCGAGCCGGGACCGGGCAGGCTGGCCCTGACTACCGATTCCTTCGTGGTGGACCCCCTTTTTTTCCCGGGTGGAGATATCGGCGAGCTGGCGGTGAACGGCACGGTGAACGATCTCTGCATGAGTGGTGCTGATCCTCTCTATCTCTCCGTCGCCTTCATCATCGAAGAGGGTCTGCCCATGGCCACCCTGCACCGGGTTCTGCTTTCCATGGAAAAAGCGGCCTGCGCGGCGGGCGTCCGGGTCGTCACCGGCGACACCAAGGTGGTGCACCGGGGCAGCTGCGACAAGCTTTTCATCACCACCAGCGGGGTCGGCCTGCTGCCGGCGCAGGCGAACATCTCCGCCGCCAACTTGCGGCCCGGAGACAGGATCATCGTTTCCGGCACCATCGCCGATCACGGCATGGCCATTCTCACCAGCCGGGAGGGGCTTTCCTTTCATTCCCGGGTGTTCAGCGACACCGCGGCCCTCAATGGCCTGGTGGCGGCGATGCTGGCGGCAGGAGGCCAGGATCTTCATGCCCTGCGCGATCCCACAAGAGGGGGGCTGGCCACCACCCTCAACGAATTCGCCGCCTCCTCCAGGGTGGGCATCCGCCTTGAGGAGGCGGCGATTCCGGTGCGCCCCGAGGTGCGGAGCGCCTGTGAAATACTGGGTATCGATCCCCTCTGTGTGGCCAACGAGGGCAAGCTGGTGGCCGTGGTGGCCGAGAAGTCCGCCGAGGCGGTACTTGCCGCCATGCGCTCGCATCCGCGGGGACGGGAGGCGGCTCTGATCGGCGAGGTGCTTGCCGAGCCCCGGGGGCTGGTGGCCCTGCGCACTGGGCTGGGGGCCCAACGCATCGTTGATATGCCCCTCGGCGAACAGCTGCCGCGCATCTGTTGAAAAAAATCAGGAAGAAAGGGCCATGGCCCTCACTTTCTTCGGGACGCTGTTTCTTTTCCTGCCGCTGTGTGGGTGATTCCGTACCTCAGAAAAAAATAAGGGATCCTCTTTCCCTGGTTGACTTTTTTCGCGGCAAACAGTTATGATTTCTCAATTTATTACTGTTTTATTGCGTCCCGGAGTAGATCCCGGGGAAAAAGCCGGTCCGGGGTTGGGGTCGGCGGGGCTTGCCGGTGATGCCGCGAATGGTTCGCCGGCTTTGGCTATCACTTTTGGAGAAGGGAGGTGAGTTGGTGCAGAAGCGAATCGTAGCAATGGCGACGGTCCTGTCGCTTGTGCTTCCTTCTGTCGCTCTCGCGGCGGGAGGAGAAGAGCTGTTTTTGCAGAGCTGTGGCTCGTGTCACAAGAAGGGAGGGCAGGCGGCGGTTGTCAATCCTGCCGACAAGGCCGGCAGTGTGTGGGAGAAGTATTTTGCGCGGGGACGCCATCCGGTGGACATCAGCCTGAGTGATGCAGACCTTCAGGTGGTGGTCGCCTATCTGACCGCGCATGCGGCGGACAGTGATCAGCCGGCGGCAGCTGTTATTCCGAAGTAATACACTGGCGAACACAATTTATTCACTAGGAGGAGGAGAAGTGAAAAAAATTCTTTTGACCGCAGGTGCATTACTGGCCTGGAGCGGCTGCGCCCTTGCCGGAGCTGGCGGGCAGACTGTTTCGATGCCGGTAGAAGATTACAAGGCCATCCTTGAGCGGCTTGACACCCTGCAGAAGCGTGTCGATCAGCTGGAGAAGACCGAAGCGAGTCCCTCGGACAAGGCGAGCGCCGCGGCGATGCCGGGCAAGCTGGCCAAGGACGTCGAGGCGATTTACGATACCCTCGATGAAGTAGAAACCAAAACCCTGAAGGATCGTATCAACTTCGGCGCCGAAATGCGGACCCGGGTGGACAACTTCAAGCTGAAGGATCACCAGCTCTTCGGCGGCCCTGGTTCAGCCGAGCACAACGACAACCACTGGTCCAACCGCTTCCGTCTGAACATGGATGCGGAGATCCGCAAGAACCTCTTTTTCACCGGCCGTATCACGGCTTACAAAAATTTCGCCGATGCCGACTCCAATATCTATGCCAACGACTCCAATGTCGCGCATCTTCCCGGCGACAGCGGGCTGAAGCTGGATCGCGCCTATGTGGACTGGACTCCCGAGGGCATGCCCATCCCGTTGGCCCTGACCTTCGGCCGTCAGCCCGTTTCCGAGGGCCCGCCCTCCGAGTTGAAGGAGAACCGGCTCCGCCAGTCCACCTATCCCTCTCTTCTGTTTGACGGAGAGGCGGACGGCGTGGTGGCAACCATTGGTCTTGAGCGCTACTTGGGCTGGAAGAATTCAGGCATCCGTTTTGCCTGGCACAAGGCCTATCAGGATGACAGCGACAGCGTAAGCTATATGGATACCTATGGCGGGGCCATGGACGATTCCAACATCGGCGCGGTCTTCTTCGAAACCGAGATCCCGGGCGTGCGCGACAGCCTGCTGGTTCTGAGCGCCCTGCGCGCGGACGACCTGACAGCCAGCGACTATTATCTCGGCGGGTCCGGCGCCAATTCCGGCAATATCGGTGACATGGACCTCTACGGTGTCCATCTTCAGGCCAACAACGTGGTGGATTCCGGGGTGGACCTCTTCCTCTCCCTGGGCCTGAACGAAACCCATCCCGACGGGACGATCAATTATACTTTTACCCATCCGTCCTATGGGGTAGTAACCATGCCCGTGGGCTTCATGAACAATGATGGAACCACCAGCCACTCCGGCTGGGCGGTCCACACCGGGTTGCGCTACACCATTCCCTACCAGGCATGGAACAACCCCAAGGTCGGCTTTGAGTACAACCACGGCAGCGATTACTGGTTCAGCTTCACCTGGGGCAGCAACGAGCTCTTCAACAAGCTGGCCACCCGGGGCGACGCTTACGACCTCTACTACATCCAGCCCTTCAACGACAATCTCTTCGGCAGGCTGGGCTACACCCACGTCAAATACGACTACGCGAACAGCGGCCTGCACATCGGCGATTTCGGCGATTCCAATGCCGAACTCGACAACTTCTATTTCCTGCTCGACTGCCGGTTCTAAACCAAGCGGTATTCTCGCAGCTCCCAAAAGGCTGGCCGAAATCGGCCAGCCTTTTTTTATCCTGGTTCCCCGAGTCTGGCAGCCCGTAAGTGCCTGTCAGGGTTTTGAACGCTTGCGCCTTTCTCCCCACCTGCAATATAGTGGAGATATACATTTTCCCCGGGAGGCCGATCATGATTGCCGTCAGGCGCAGTCTCTTTCTTTCCCTGCCCTTAGTGGCTCTGGCCGTATTCTTTCCTTCCCTGCAGGGCTGCGCCGTCAACCCAGTCACCGGCAAGAGCGAGCTCGCCTTTTACAGGATGAGCGAGCAGGAGGAAATCGCCTTGGGCCGCAAGGCCTTTCCCCAGGCTGTCCAACAGATGGCCGGCGAGTATGACGATCCGCAGCTGAAGCAGTATCTCAGCACCGTGGGCATGCGGCTGGCCGGAGTCAGCCACCGGCCCGGTCTGCCCTACACCTTTAAGGTGGTCAACGACTCCCAGCCCAACGCCTTCGCCGTCCCTGGCGGCAACATCGCCATCACCCGCGGCCTGCTCATCGATCTTGAGAACGAAGCCCAGCTCGCCGCGGTCCTGGGTCATGAGATCGGCCACGTAACCGCCCGCCATTCTCTGCAGAACCTGCAGCGCGGCATCCTCCTCAATCTCGGCCTCCAGATTCTTTCCTATCAGGCAAGCGGTGCTTCCTACGGCATTCTCGCCCGCCAGGCGGGACAGATCGCCGGCGCCCTCGTCGACAGCTCATACAGCCGGGAGGAGGAGCGGGAGGCAGACCGGCTCGGCATCGACTACATGGTCAAGGCCTCCTACAACCCCAAGGGCGCAGTGCAGCTGCAGGAATATTTCTGGAAAAAGAGCGGGGAAAAGGATCCTCTCTGGATCAATGGGCTTTTTCGCACCCATCCCTTTTCCAGGGAGCGGATGCGCGACAACCAGAATTATATCGAAAACGTCCATGCCGCCGCCCTGGAGAATGACGCCTATGTCCTCGGCGCCGAGGGCTTTGGACAGGCTATGGCTTCCTTGCGCCGCAATCGGGAAGCCTTCGCGGATTATGACCGGGCCAGGGAGAGGGAGCGGGCCAGGGATCTGGCCGGGGCCATCCCCCTTTATGAGCAGGCGGCCCGGAAGGCGCCGGAGCAGTCGCTCCTCCACAGCGGTTTGGGGATGGCCTACCTGAAAAGCAACCGGCTTGGCGAGGCGAAGAACGCCCTGCGACGGGCCCTGAGCATCAATGGCGGGTATTTCGAGAGCCATTTCGGCCTTGGCTATGCCCTTCTCAAGGAAAACGAGCCAGGACAGGCCCGGAGCCATCTCGAGCAGAGCATGAAGCTGATGCCCACCCTGGGCTGCGCTTTCTTTCTGGCCGAGGCCTGCGAGAAAAGCTCCGCGCCCAGGGAGGCTTTTCAGCTGTACCGGCAAGTGGCTGAGGCGGATCCTTCCGGCCCTCTGGGCAAGAACGCCAGTGTCCGCGCCCAGGCCCTTGCCCGCCAGTACGGCGGCCAATAGTGTCAGGCGCCGGGGATCTGCCGCAGGAGGGGGGCGAAGAGATAGCGGAGTTCTTCCAGAGATTGCTGGATCACGTAGGGGAGGGCCTTGGCGTACATGTCGAGGAGGACGATGGCGTTGATGGGCGAATCGGTTTTTGCCGCCCGCCGAAGCCGTTTGGCCATGCCCAGGTTGACCTCCTGGATTTTGAGGTAGATATCCTCCAGTCCGGCCATGGAAAAATCCGCCTCGCCCCCCTGTTTGTTGACAAAATACTGGGAAAGCATGTAGGTGGCCGTGGCCCGGAAGATGGTCTCCTCCTCGCTGGCCAGAGGCAGATGGAAGCGGGCCATGGGTTTGAAAAAAGCGGTGCGGGGGCAGGACGAGGTCGCCATGGCCAGGCCCAGCAGCGAGCCGATGGCCTTTTGCGCCGTGGTCTCCTGGCGGATGAGCCGTTCCGCGGTGAGGACCTCCAGAAGGATTACGTCAAAGGAGAGCAGCCTGTCGCAACGCTGGACAATGGGGGCCAGGTTGGCTGCGGCCGGGCAATGGAGCGTGCTGGCGGCATTGAGCAGGCAGCCTGGGCACTGGGAGAAGGAAAGAGCAGCCCATTCCGGCAACGGGCCGGACTCTTCGGCAATGGACTCGAGGCTCTGCGGATCGAGGCGGAGGGTGAACCGCTCGCGGCTCTGATCCTGCAGGGTAAAGATATATTCGATGACCAGCGGGGAGGCTTCCATGGCTTTGGGCATCCTCATTCTCTTGGCGAAATTTTTTATATAGCCCAGTCGGACCCGGAGGGAAACCACTTTATTGCCCGGAGGGCAAAGCGCTTCCCCCTTCGTTTTGACTTTTCGCAGCCTCTCCTCTACACTGGCAGGCAAATAACTGAGCCCCGGCGGGGCCACGGCAAGAATATTTTTTCGGGCAGCCCATGACAGTCAGTCAACTTCTCTCCACGCTCCTGGTATTTCCAGGTCTTGTCTTTCTGGTCGCCGCGGCCCTGGTCTGCGCGCGGACTTACCGGCAGGTTCCCCTTTCGCTGCAGCGAAGATGGCAGTTCCTGGCCGGCTTGATCGTTTTTTTTATCTTGGGCTACATCCTCTTTGTCGTCATTCAGCTCAGGCAGGTTTTTTTCCCGCTGGAACTCATCGCCGGTCTCGTTTTCCTCGGCGGGGCCTTCTTTGTCTTTCTGGTCATCAGCCTCTCGCGGACAACCATCGAGAAGGTCCGGGAAACAGACCGGGAAATCAGCAAGGTAAACGCCTCCCTGCTCGCGAAGAACAAGGAGCTGGAAGAGGAGGTGGTCGCGCGCATGGAGGCGGAAAGCCGGGCCAGGGTACGGCTGCAGCACCTGACCACCCTGCACGCCATCGACATGGTCATCACGGCCAGTCTCGACCTGCGCCTGACCATGAAGCTCTTCCTCGAACAGACCGTGCCGCAGCTGGGCATGGACGCCGGGGCGATTCTTCTTTTGAATCCCCATACCCAGTTCCTCGACTACGGCGCCGATTGGGGCTTTGACGGCATCGGCATCCGCAAGTCGCGCGAACGGCTGGGAGAGGGCAGCGCCGGCCTTGCCGCCTTTGAAAGACGGACCGTGCAGATAGCCGACCTGAGCAGGGAGCCGAAGAGCTTCATCCGCCATGACCTCGTTCGGGATGAGCAGTTCAAGACCTACCTGGCTCTCCCCCTCATCGCCAAAGGGCAGGTGAAGGGGGTGCTGGAGATTTTCTGCCGTTCCCGTTTCAGCCCGGATTCGGAATGGTTCGATTTCCTGGAAGCGCTTTCCATACAGGCCGCCATCGCCATAGACAATGCCACCCTCTTCCGGAAACTGCAGGAGTCCAACATCGAGCTGACCCTGGCCTATGACACCACCATCGAAGGCTGGTCCAAGGCCCTGGAGCTGCGCGATTCGGAAACCGAGGGGCACACCCAGCGGGTGGCCGAGCTCACCCTCAAGGCGGCCTGTGCCGTCGGCATGCACGAGGAGGAGCTGGATCATGTCCGGCGCGGCGCCTTGCTGCACGATATCGGCAAGATGGCGGTGGCGGATTCCATCCTCCTCAAACCCGGGCCCCTCAGCGAAGCGGAGCAACAGGAAATGCGGCAGCATCCCGTTGTCGCCTTTCGCCTGCTCGCGCCCATCCATTATCTGCGGCCCGCCCTGGACATTCCTTACTGTCATCATGAGTGGTGGGACGGCAGCGGCTACCCGCGCGGCCTGAAGGGGGAGCAGATTCCCCTGGCCGCCAGGCTCTTTGCCATCGCCGACAGCTGGGACGCCCTTATTTCCCAGCGCCGCTACCGGGAGGCCTGGTCGCGGGAAAAGGTCGTCGAGCATATCCGCGCCCAGGCCGGTCGGCAGTTCGATCCCGAGCTGGTGGAGATCTTTCTTTCCGTCGTCTGATCGGCTTGGCAGGAATTCCTTCCCCTGTTTTCTTATCGTCTTGACGTGGGCTGATTTTTTTCTGCTATACTTTTTCATAAGTTCTTTCGCAAGAGCTGTGGGCCGGAGGCTTTTTCCGGCCTCTTGATCTGTTGTCCGGACAGGAAGGGATGTTGTTCAGGCCGGCGGCCAGGTTTTTTGCTTGCGCCCCTGGCCGCCGCAAACCACACCACAAGGAGGATACAGATGAAAAAGAGGGGAAGCATGATGGCCCTGGCCGTGGCGCTGTTGCCGCTGACCGCCAGCGTGACCCTGGCCGCGGAGCCGGCGGTGAAGACGGATGCCTGTTTCCAGTGTCACGAGACGGTGAAGACACTGCACGCGGGGGGCAAGCACAAGTCGGTGAACTGCACTGCCTGCCATTCCGGGCTTCAGGCGCATCTTGAGGAGCAGAGCCCGGAGAAGCGTCCCACCACCAATCTGGCCTGGGAGAGCTGCGGAGCCTGCCATCCCGCCCAGCTGGAGAGCTTTCTCAAGACCAGCTACCATCGTCCGGCCCGCGACGAGAAGTCGCAGACCACCAACCGGGCGCCCAATCCGCTCTGGGACAAGCTGATGGCCGGCCACGGCTTCACCAAGGAGCACGGCCTGACCCGCAGCCATCCCTGGATGGTGGTTGACCAGTTTGTGGTGGATCGCGCCTTTGGCGGCCGCTTCCAGCCCAAGAATGGCTGGCTCTATGTAAACGAGCCCGCCGGCAAAAAGACCTTCGATTATCTGGTCGACACCAGGCCGGAAAGCAACGAGCACAAGGCCTTCATGCCGCAGACCGCCGCGGCGGCCAATCCGGTCTGTCTGCAGTGCAAGACCCAGGACCAGATTCTTGATTGGGCCTACATGGGGGATCCCGGAACCGGGGCCAAGTGGTCCCGCGCCTCCAGCGTGGTGGAGCTGGCCCGCACCATGCAGCATGGCCTGAACTGCTTCACCTGCCACGATCCGCATGCGGCCAAGCCCAGGGTGGTCCGGGACGGTCTGATCGACGCATTGACCAGGCCCGAGGGAGACACCCTCTGGCATAAGGATCCGCAGCGCACCAAGTTTGAGGTCATCGACATGGGCGTGCGCGGCTTTGCCAGAAAAATCGCCATTCTCGAAAAATACGACTCCCGGTTGCAGTGCGGCCAATGCCATGTGGAGTACAACTGCAACCCGGGCACCGACACCAAGACCGGTGAAAAGGTGACCATGGCCGACCGCCGCACCAATCATTTTCCCTACAAGGACGTCTTCGGCCTCTATGAGCATTATGTGAACCAGATCAACTTTCTGGATTTCAAGCACGCCGAAACCGGCGGCCTGCTCTGGAAGGGCCAGCATCCCGAATCGGAGAGCTTCTACAACTCCAGGCACGCCCAAGCCGGCGTCCAGTGCGTTGACTGCCATTCGCCCAAGCTCAAGGACATGAAGACCGGCAAGCAGTTCACCTCGCACCATGTGGTGACTCCGCGGGTGATGATCAAGGATACCTGCCTCAAATGCCATGGCGACTGGAGCGAGGAGCAGGCCATCTATGCCATCGATTCCGTCAAGGCCTATACCAAGGGCAAGCTGCGCAAGGCGGAATACTGGCTGGGCGAGTTGATCGACAAGATCCTCGAGGCCCAGAAGGAGGGCGTTGCCGCCGAGGTGGTCAAGCAGGCCCAGGATCAGCACCTCCGGGCGCATATCCTCTGGGAATACTGGACGGCCGAGAATTCCGACGGCTTCCACAATCCGGAGATGGCGCGGGATTCCCTGGCAAAGTCCATGGATGAAGCCCAGAAGGGCATCAAGCTGCTCAAGGAGGCCATGGCCCCTGCCCAGGCCGCCAAGAAGTAGGCTGTCTTGCCCTTGCCGAAGTCGGCAACAGGCGTCCGTCTCTCGCAGGCGGGCGCCTGTTTTTTTGAGCGTCCGTCTCGATTGACAGACTGGGGCGGCCGTGGTTCACTGGCAGGATCTGGGAAACTTTGATCCGGCAGGGGAGGGCAGGATGCGGGGAGTGATGCTGCTGGTTGGCGTGGTCTGGGTGGGTCTCATGGTCTACGGGCTGGTCAAGCCCCTGCCTGTGGGGCTTTCCGTGGCCGGCAGGCAGGTTGCCGCCTCCGAGGCCGGGGTGGAGTTTCTTTACGACCTCACCTGCCGGCGTTCCGGCGAGCTGGTGACGGAGCAGCGGATTTTCGCCCGGCTGGAGAGGATCATCGCCGAGGCGGAGCGTTTTCTCCTTCTTGATTTTTTTCTCTTCAACGGCCTGCGCAACCCGGAGCAATCCTTTCCCCCCCTGGCCTCAGCCCTCACCGAGGCGCTCCTCAGAAAGAAAGAGGGGCAGCCGCAGGTCGATATCGTTCTCATCACCGACGAGATCAACAGCCATTACGGGGTGGAGGAGCCCGAGCATTTCCAGCGCCTCAGGCAGGCCGGGGTCCGGATCATCTCTACCGACACCAGCCGCCTCCGTGATTCCAACTTCTTCTATTCCCCGGGCTGGCGGCTCTTCGGGCAATGGTTCAGCAGCGCCGGGCCTGGCTGGTTGCCCAACCCCTTTGCCGCCTCGGGCCCGAAAATGACCCTTGCCGCCTATCTCCGCCTGTTGAACTTCAAGGCCAATCATCGCAAGGTGGCGGTCAGCGAGAAGGAGGCCCTGCTCTCCTCGGCGAATCCCCATGACGCCAGCGCCCTGCATGCCAATATCGCCCTGGTCGTCAGGGGAGAGGTGTTGCGGGAAGTGCTGGCGGCGGAGCGGGCGGTGGCCGAGTTTTCCGGCCACACACTGCCGGAGTGGCAGGCCGACACGGCGGGGGATGGTGGCCCGCTTTCCCTGCAGCTCCTCACCGAAGGCAAGATCAAGGAGAGGATCCTGGAGGGGCTTGGCAGGTGCGGGGAGGGCTGCACGGTGCGTATGGCCATGTTCTATCTTTCCGAGCGGGAGATCATCGGGGCGCTTCTCGACGCCGCCGAGCGGGGAGCCGAGGTGCGGCTCATCCTCGACGCCAACCAGGAGGCCTTTGGCCGGCGCAAGGGCGGCATTCCCAACCGGCCGGTGGCCCAGGAGCTGCTCAGCCGTTCCCGGGGGAAGATAGGGGTGCGCTGGTATAGGAGCAGCGGCGAGCAGTTCCACAGCAAGCTCACCATGCTCACCTTTCCGAAGCAGAGTCTGCTCCTCGGCGGATCCGCCAATCTCACCCGCAGGAATATCGGCGATTTGAACCTGGAGGCCTGCCTGGCCGTGCAGGCTCCCAATGAGGCCGGAATCGTGCGGGAAGTTGCCGCCTATTTCGAAAGACTCTGGGAGAACGAGGATGGCCTCTATACGCACGACGGAGAGCAGCTCGGCACTCCGCCCCGCTGGCAGTACATCCTCTACCGCTTCCAGGAGTGGAGCGGCATGAGTACCTTCTAGCGGCAGCGTTTCTGGCTTCAGCCCTTTGGCTGTGGAAATCGGCTTGTTCCGGTTTTGAAAAATCTGCTACCATGATCGGGTAGGAAAAGAGCCTTGGCCGCCGGCACCCGCCCTGATAAAAGCGGGCGGCTTTGCGGTGCGGCCGATCAACCATCCAGCCCGGAAGGGGAACACCAGGGGAGGAGCTATGAAAGAGTTAACGCCATGGAAACCGTTGGGGGAGCTTGGTACCTTGCGCAAGGAGATGGACAGGCTGTGGAACCGTTTTTTTGAGGATTCGCCTCTCTCTTCGATGATGACGGCCAGCTGGGCGCCCAGCGCCGATATCTCCGAAACCAGGGACAAGCTGATCGTCAAGGCGGAGCTGCCTGGCCTGGAGGCCGGCGACATCAACATCAGTCTCTCCGGCGATCTTCTCACCATTCGGGGCGAGAAGAAAAAGGAAAGCGAGGATAAAGACGAGCACCACTATTGCCTGGAACGCTACTACGGTGAATTCCAGCGCACCTTCCGCCTGCCCGTCGAGGTACTGGCCGACAAGATAGAAGCCAAATTCGACAAGGGAATCCTGACCATCACCATGCCGAAATCGGCAAAGGCCCACAAGAAAGAGATCAAGATCAAGGTGAAGTAGTGAGCAGGGCACGTCACGTCTTCTCTTTCCGGCGAGAGCGGGGCGGGGCGATAAAATCGGAAGCCGAGGAGGCAATATGGCGAAAATAACCTTGCAGGGCAACCCGGTGAACACCAGCGGTGAATTGCCGAAGGTGGGCGCGCAGGCGCCTGATTTCCTTTTGACCAAAACCGACCTTGGCGATGTCAGCCTCAGGGATTATGCGGGCAAAAGGGTGGTGCTCAATGTCTTTCCCAGCATCGACACCCCGGTTTGCGCCACGTCGGTGCGCCGCTTCAACGCCGAGATCGACAAGATCGCCAAGGCCGTCTGTCTGTGCGCTTCTCTTGACCTTCCCTTCGCCCATGCCCGTTTTTGCGGAGCCGAGGGGCTGGAGCAGGTGATTGCCGTTTCTGAGTTGCGCAACAGGGCTTTTGGGGACAGCTACGGCTTGCGCATTGTCGACGGGCCGCTCAAAGGCCTGCTGGCGCGGGCGGTGGTGGTCATCAACGAGCAGGGCAAGGTGCTCCACAGCCAGCTGGTGCCGGAGATCACGGCGGAGCCGGACTACGAGGCGGCATTGGCTGTCCTGCGCTGAGGAGGCGGTGGGGGCAGAAGGGGCGGCTCCTATCTGGTCGCCCCTTCCAGGTTTGCGCCATCGAGCAGGGCGCCGGTGAGATCTGCCTTGTTCAGGGCCGCGTTTTTCAGCTTGGCGTTTCTGAGGTTGGCCTTGCTCAGGTCGGCCTTGTAGAGATCCGCTTCCGTAAAATCCGCAGCTTCGCAATCCGCTCCGCCGAGCCGGGCGCCCTTGAGGTTGGCCCCTTCCAGATTGGCGCCGCGTAGGTTGGCGCCGGTGAGATTGCTCCGTTCCAGGTAGGCGCCCGCAAGGTTTTTCCCGGCAAGGTCGGCGCCGGCAAGCTCGCATTCCACGCAGCGCTTGAAGCGCAGCAGTTTTTCAAGGTCGCTCAGCTGTTCCGGCTCCGGCCCTTTCGGCGCGGCCAGCTTCTTCCCGATAAAAGGCTTGACGGTCGGTGTCTCTCCGGAAGGGGGTTGCAGGGCCGGGGGGGGCGACGGCGGCGCTTGGGCGGGGGCGAGAAGATCTTCCTCGACAATAGGCTGCGCGGCCGGCCCGGCCTGGACAGAGGCAGGGGGCATGGCGTCGGCGACAGGCTGGGCAGAGGCCTGCGCCCCTGCCGTCGGCGCAGCCTGGTCGGCGGGTTGCTGGCGCCCGGGCGTTCCCCCTGGCTGCAGGGGAAGATCCCCCGGCCTCTCCAGGCTCCTCGCTCTTTCCTCCGCGCTCAGGTCGGACTCCTGGGCTTGAGGGAGACCGTTGTCGCGGTACTGGGCGAGAAAGGCATCGATATCTGCCTGGTTTCCGATCTGCCGCTTTTTTTCGATGAGGGTGCCGACCAGGTAGGCGCCGTCCAGCTTCGCCCCGGCGAGCTCTGCCCCGGCAAGGTCGGCATTGTAGAGGTCCGCCCCGGAAAAATCAGCCTCTTTCAGGTTGGTATTGGCAAGCTTTGCCTCGGCAAGGTCAGCCATTTTGAGGATCGCCCCAGTGAGGTTGGCGCCGGTGAGGTTGGCGCCGGCCAGATTGGCTCGGCTCAGGTTGAGGCCGGCCAGATCGGCGCCGGCCAGGTTGCACCCTGCGCAGGTATTCTGCATCAGCAGGCGATCCAGGTCGGTTTGCGGTTCCCGGCGGGCCTCTTCCAGATCCTGGCTCCTGGCGGTGATCCGCGCCGGCCTCGCCGTGGGCTGGGCAGGCTCGCCGGCGTTGGCTTCCTGGGGGGCAGGCGCTACCTTTTCTGCCGGCCCGGGTTCCTCCGCGACCACTGCTGGCGCCGGCAAAGAAGGGGCTGCGGCAGGTGGGGTCCCGGCCTGAATCCCCTGTTCAGGGCCAGGCTCCTGGACAGCTGGTTCCTCCCTGTGACGCATGGCGTCTTCCGGGGCCGGGGCCTGGTAGGCATCGCTTTCCAGCAGGGCTTTTTCGTGGCTGCTCCGCTCCAGGGATGTCCCCTGCAGGTTGGCTTCCTTGAGATAGGCGCCGGCGAGGTCGGCCCGGTAGAGATCGGCATTCCTGAGGTTGGCGTCGACAAGATTGGCGCCGGTCAGATTGGCGTCCTTCAGGTTCGCGCCTTCAAGGTCCGCTCCCCTGAGATTCGCCCGGGAGAGGTTTGCCCGTTCCAGGTAGGCGCCCCCGAGCCTGGCTTTCCTCAAATCGGCGCCGGAAAGGTCGCATTCGACACAGCGGTTGGTGGAAAGCAGGGTGTCGAGATCCTTCCTGGAATATGCCGCGGCCGGGGAGTCGAAGCCGGCAAGGGCGAAGAAAGGGAAGAGCAGAAGGACGGAAATTTTTTTCGTCGAGTAGGTCAAGGTCGTCTAACCCTCTGTGGAGAACGCTTCAGGCTGAAAAATGGCTGGCATGCTGCAAATCTGATTAAAACCATGGGTCCTACTTTGTCAAGACAAGTTACGTGCCGGCGGCAATGGCAGGGGCGCGGCCGGGAAGCGCCGGCCTGCTTGTCCGGGATTTTTTTTCATTTTGCAGGAATTGTCGAGCAAAGGGGGCGCAAATTTGGTAGATAGTGGGTTTCTCGTAATCAGGAATTTTTTCAGCAAAACAGGATGATAGAGAGGGAAAATGCTGGTCAAAGACATACTCGCCAATAACAGGATCTCTTTCAGCTTCGAGTTTTTCCCGCCCAAGGACGAAGCGGGGTTTGAGAATCTTTTCGCAACCATCTCGGAGCTCATGCCCCTCAAGCCGGCCTATGTGAGCGTTACTTACGGAGCCGGCGGCTCGACCCGCGACCGTACCCACAAGCTGATTGTCCGAATCCAGCAGGAAACCGACCTCACCGTGGTTTCCCACCTCACCTGCGTCGGTTCCAGCCGTGACGAGATCGGCGCCATCCTGGCCAGCTACGCGGAAAGCGGCATCGAAAACATCCTGGCTCTGCGCGGGGATCCGCCCAAGGGGCAGAAGGATTTCGTCCAGCCCAGGGATGGCTTTGCCTTTGCCGCGGATCTGGTTGCCTATATCAAGAAGCATTTCCCAAAGATGGGCATCGGGGTGGCCGGCTTCCCGGAAGGGCATCCCGCCATGCCCAACCGCCTTCTCGAAATGGAGTACCTCAAGGCCAAGGTCGATGCCGGCGCCGACTACATCGTCACCCAGCTTTTTTTCGACAACCGCGATTTTTATGATTTTCGCGACCGTTGCGAGCTCGCCGGCATCCGGGTGCCGATCATTGCCGGCCTCATGCCCATTACCAGCCGAAGCGGCATGGTGCGGATGGCCGAACTGGCCGCCGGGGCCAGGGTGCCTGCCTCCCTGCTCCGGGCCGTCGAGCGGGCGCGCAGCGACGAGGCCGTGGAGAAGGTCGGCGTGCACTGGGCCACCGAACAGGTGCGCGACCTGATCCACAACAACGTCAAGGGGATACATTTCTATACCCTCAACAACTCCCGGCAGACCCTGGAGATCTACCAGAGCCTGGGGGTGGAGGATTCCCATCAGCTCGGGGCGTGACAGCCCGCTTGCAAACAAGCCGCCTTTGCTTCAGGCCTGCTGGCGCACCCGGGCGACGATTTCGTTCAGGCAGCGGGCATAGGCGCTCTCCGGATGGGCTGGGAGAAAAATCTCGTTTCTCCGCACCGCCTTGCGGACCTCCGGGTCATAGGTGATGAGCCCCAGGGCGGAAGCCCGCATGGAGAGGTTTTTCCTGAGCGTCGCCTCCATGCGCTCCGCCACCTTGCCGTCCTCTTTTTCTTCTCCCATGTTGTAGACAAAGCGCGGCTGAAAATATCCGCAGCGCCTCTTGATTTTTTCGGCAAGGGGGGCGTCGTGGCGGGCGATGAAATCATAGACCCTTTCCACCGTGAGGTTTTCCTTGTTGGCCGGCTGCCGGTAGGCGTCGAGCAGGGTCTTGCGGATGGCGCCGTTCTCCTTGGCCAGGGTGAGGATGTTGGCGAAGATGAAGCTCCGGAGAAAGACCAGGGCGTTCATCAGGGCGGGGGTATCCAGGGTGGTGATGATGATGCCGTTGTTGGCCAGGCCGAAGAAGTTCAGGGTGTTGAGGGAGGTGCCGGCGCCGAGATCGACGATCACGTAGCGGGCCGGGATTTTCTGAATCTCGTCGAGGAGCTGCAGGCGCTGAGGCGTGGGGATGTCGGCCATGAAGGGCGTTTTGCCGTCTCCGGGCAGAAAGCGCAGGTTGTTGATGGTGGTGGGGACAATGAGTTCCCCCAGGCTGGCAAGGCGCTGCTTGAGATAATCCCCGATCCCTGGGTTGGTGTTGGGCAGCCCCAGGTAGGTATGGAGGTTTGCCCCGCCCAGGTCGAGGTCCACGGCCACCGTCTCCTCGCCTTTCCTGGCCAGGGAAATGGCCAGGCTGGCGGCGAAGATGCTTTTGCCGACTCCGCCCTTGCCGCTGGCCACGGGGATGATGGTTGCTCTGCCGGGTTGGCGCATGGCTGGCTAGGGACCGCTTTCCTGCCGCTGCTGGCGCGGCCACCATTTGAAAATCCCGTAAATCGAGAGCACGAGATAGACGGAAAAGAGGAAGGCCTCGGCCATGAGGCCTTTCATGGAAAAGCTGATGACCCAGCCCAGGTTGGAGATGGTCCAGATCACCCAGCCCGCCGCCCGTTTCTGCAGGTTGTAGATGGTGCCCAGGATGCTGAGGCCGGTTAGAAGCCATTCGTACATGGGAAATTCCTTTGCCTTCCTTGCCGAGGGCGCGAAACGGAAGGGGAAATGAAGGTTTGCGGTGCGAAGGGGGTAGCTTAAAGCCAAAGAAGAGAGAGGGCAAGTACCATTATTGAGAATTTTATGGTATGGTGCAGGCCTTTCGGATAAAACCCGATATCACATGGAGATAAAATTCCAGGTCGGGGCAATAAAAAAGGAGAATTCTATGTCTAAGGCAAAAAAAGGCGATAGCGTCAAGATCCACTATACCGGCAAGCTTGTGGACGGGACGGTGTTCGATTCCTCCGCGGGCCGCGAGCCCTTGGAGTTTACCGTTGGTGACGGCCGGGTCATCCCTGGCTTTGACGAGGCGGTCCTCGGCATGGCCATCGGCGACACCAAGAACGTAACCATTCCCTGCGCCAAGGCATACGGCGAAAAGAACGAGCAGCTGGTCATCGAGGTGCCCCGCAGTCAGGTTCCGCCCGATCTCAACCCGGAGCTCGACCAGAAGCTGCAGATGGGCGGCCCCAACGGCGAGGTGATCATGGTGACCGTGGTCGGCCTCAACGACGAGGTGATCACCCTGGACGCCAATCCCCCCCTGGCCGGCAAGGACCTCATCTTCGATCTGGAACTGGTCGCCATCTCCTGATCTCGAATCGAACCGGAGCAGTGAAAAGCCCTGGCGCGCAGGCGACCAGGGCTTTTTTGTCGGCGCCTATCCCTTCCGCACCAGATTGCCATCGGCGAATTCTCCGGCAATCTGCCTGCCGTCCGCCAGAAAGATGACCCCGTAGCCATGGGGAACATTATTGGCGAAATCGCCGCAATATTTGCCGCCGTCCGGGAAAAAGAGGGTGCCCTGGCCGCTGGGGCCGCCGGCGAGGAAATTGCCTTCGTAGCGGCCGCCGTTGGCCATGGTCAGGATTCCTTCGCCTTCCGGCACCCCCCTTTGGAAGGAGCCCCGGTATTCGCCGCCGTTGGGCAGGTCCAGGCGGCCCTGACCATGGGGCAGGCCATCGAGCAGTTCCCCTTCATATCTGCCGCCATCGGCAAGCATGACCGTGCCCTTTTCCCCTGTGCCGCCCCTGTTTTTCCCCGACTCTTCCATCATGCCGTCTCCTTGTCAGTCCGTTGAAAAAGCCGCCCCTGGCTTTTTCAACTGCCGGTTGGCCAATGGCGCTTCGGCCAACCGCTCGATTTTCTTGGCTCTTTCAGGTCCTGCGGAATTTGGCGGCACATCCGGAACCGCGTATCCCGTTTGCCAACGGGCTGTTATGGGGGGCGGGCCTGCCGAAACTCGCCTCCTTTTCTCTGTCCGCACTCTTTCCTGGCATACCCTGCTTTGGAAAATGATACAATATCTTTAGCGCCGGCCTCTTCCTGGCTGGAAAAGCCACAGGTGGCGGCCTGGCCCTTTGCCAAGGAGCAGGCGATGCAGGAATCTTTCCGTTGTGAACTCGTGGGCTGGCAGGCCATGCACGGCCTCTGTCGCCGTCTGGCCCAGAGGGTGCGCGCCTCTGGTTTCCGGCCCGAGGTGGTGGTGGCCATCGCCAGGGGCGGCTTTGTGCCGTCCCGGCTGCTCTGCGATTTTCTGGACATTTCCGAACTGGCCTCCATGCGCGTCGTCCACTACCGGGCCGGGGCGACCAGGGAGCGGGAGGCCAGGCTGGCGGCGCCGCTCTCCCTCGATGTGCGCGGGAAGCGGGTCCTGCTGGTCGATGACCTGGTGGACACCGGCGAGACCATGGTGGTCGCCATGGAGCATCTGGCCGGCAAGGGGGCGGCGGAGGTAAGAAGTGCGGTGATGCAGGCCAAGAAGGGGGCCCTGTTCCACCCCGATTTTGTCGCGCGCCGGATTGTGCGCTGGCGCTGGGTGATCTATCCCTGGGCGGTGCTTGAAGACCTTTGCGGCCTGCTCCGCAAGCAGGGGGTGATGCCGCGGGATGCGGACGAGCTGGGCGACTATTTCCGGCAGGCGCATGGGGTGCGACTCCCGCCGACGCTGCGAAAGGAGGTTCTGGAGATGCTGGCCAGCTCGGCGCAGAAGGGTTGAGGCGGCGGCTGTGGCCGGAATCCTCCTCAGCGCTTGCCGTCCTCTATTCGGCCGACGAAGGGGACAAAGGCCACGCTGAGGATGGGCTGGCTTATCACCTTTTTGTCGGTCTTTTCCACCAGCATCAGCTCCTGAGGGGTGTCCCGGGTGCCCAGCGGGATGACCATCCTGCCGAAGGGTTTGAGCTGGGCGATGAGGCCGGAGGGGATTTTCGGAGCCGCCGCGGTGACGATGATGCCGTCGTAGGGGGCATGTTCCGGCAAGCCGTCCGAGCCGTCGCCGGTGATGATTTCCACGTTGTCGATGCCCAGGCGGCCCAGATTCATGGCGGCCTGCCGGGCGAGATCCGGGATGATCTCCACGCTGTACACCTGCCTGGTCAGCCTGGCGAGAATGGCGGCCTGGTAGCCGCAGCCGGTGCCGATTTCCAGGATGACATCCTCCGGACCCGGCTCGAGCAGGTCGGTCATCAGGCCGACGATGAAGGGTTGGGAGATGGTTTGCCCGCAGCCGATGGGCAGGGGGTTGTTGTCGTAGGCGTAGGGTTTGAGCTCCCTGGGCACAAATTCCTCCCGCCCCACCGAGGCCATGGCTTCGAAGACCCGCTGCTGCAGGGTGTAGCGGCCGGTGATCCCGCCGGTGTAGCGGCATTCGTTTGCAATCGTGCGGAGCATCTCCTGCATTTTTTCCTGATCCATCCGCTTCCTCCGCCGCGGGCCGCTTGGTTCGATGCCGCCTGTTCCGGTTTGTGCCCCTTTTTTTCATGATGGTGCATCGCCCGCTGGCGAGTCAAAGCATTTATCTCCGGTCCTGGAATTTCCGGGTGGCCGGAATTTGGCGCCTGCTGCTGGAAAAAGGGAAGGCAGAGCTGCTAGAATATTTTTTTGCGAACTTCCGGGAGAAAAGCTCATGACGCCTGGCGTGGAGCGGTGGGAACATTTTCAGCATGTGGCGGATGTCGGGGTGCGCGGCCTGGGACTGACCGTGGAGAGCGCTTTTGTCCAGGCCGCTCTGGCCATGACCGCGGTGCTGGCCGAGCCGGCCCTGATCCGGCCCGAAAAAAAGGTGGTTGTTTCCTGCGCGGCCCCGGACCTGGAGCTGCTTTTTGTCGACTGGCTCAACGCCCTGCTCTATGAGATGGCGGTTCGGAAGATGCTTTTTTCCCGCTTCGCGGTAACGCTTGCCGGCACGACTCTGGAGGGCGAGGCCTGGGGGGAGGCGGTGGATGTGGGGCGCCACGCCCCGGCCGTGGAGATCAAGGGGGCCACCTACACGGCCCTGCGGGTGGCACGCCTGCCGGAAGGTCTCTGGCTGGCCCAGTGCGTGGTGGATGTCTGAGCCCGGCTGAAAGGCTTGCGGGCTCGCACCCTTCAAAGGGAGGTGAGGTCATGGATCTGCGTTTGTTCCGTCAGAGGGATGAATACGCCTGGGAGATCGAGCCGTTCGGCAGGATGCGGGTTCCCGCCGTGATCTATGCCAGTGGCCGGCTGCTTGCAGAGATGGACGACAAGGTCTACGAACAGGTGACCAATGTCGCCACCCTGCCCGGGATCGTCAAGGCCGCCTATGCCATGCCGGACGCGCACTGGGGCTATGGCTTCCCCATTGGCGGGGTTGCCGCCTTTGCCGAGGAGGAGGGAGGGGTGATTTCCGCGGGCGGGGTGGGTTTCGACATCTCCTGCGGAGTGCGGACCCTGACCACCGGCATTGGCGTCGGCGCGATCCTGGCCAGACAGGAGGAACTGGCCCGGGTGCTTTCCCAGACCATCCCCGCCGGGGTGGGCAGCACCGGCAGGGTGCACCTCGACGCCAGAGGCATGGAGGCCATGCTGCGGGGCGGCGCCCAGTGGGCTCTGGAAAAGGGCTTTGGCCTGGAAGAGGATCTGGACCGGATCGAGGAGGGGGGGCGCATGTCCGGCGCCGACCCCGAGGAGGTTTCCGACCATGCCAAGAAGCGGCAGCGCGACGAAATGGGCACCCTGGGCTCGGGCAATCATTATCTGGAGGTGCAGCGGGTCGAGGAGATCTTCGACCCGCAGACCGCGGCGGTCTTCGGCCTGCGGCAGGGCGAGGTCCTGGTCAGCATCCATTGCGGTTCGCGGGGACTGGGACATCAGATCGGCACCGAGTTTCTGAAACGGATGGCCGTGTCCGCCGGTCGGCACCATATCGTCCTGCCGGACCGCGAGCTGGCCTGCGCGCCCATCGACTCTCCGGAAGGCCGGGCCTACCTCGGGGCCATGCGCGCCGCCATCAACTGCGCCCTGGCCAACCGGCAGATCCTCACCCACCTCACGCGAAGGGCCTTTGCCGAGGTCTTTCCGGAGGCGGAGCTGAAGCTGCTCTATGACGTTTCCCACAACACCTGCAAGGTGGAGGAGCATCTGGTGGCCGACCGCCGGCGCCGGGTCTTCGTGCACCGCAAGGGCGCCACCCGTTCTTTGGGGCCGGGGCATCCGGACATCCCCGCCGCCCTGCGTGAAGTGGGGCAGCCGGTCCTCATCGGCGGCACCATGGGCACCGCTTCCTATCTTCTCGTCGGGACAAGGGAGGCCGAGACGCGCTCCTTTTCCTCGGCCTGCCACGGCGCCGGCCGCGCCATGAGCCGGAACCGGGCGCTCAAGCAGTGGCGGGGCCGCGAAGTGGTGGACGAGCTGGCCGGCCACGGCATCCTGATCATGAGCCCCTCCCTGCGCGGGGTCGCCGAGGAGGCGCCCGGAGCCTACAAGGATGTCGGTGAGGTGGTGGAGGCCGCGCATCAGGCCGGTCTGGCCGGCAAGGTGGCGCGGGTGACGCCGTTGATCTGCGTGAAGGGATAGATGGTAATTATTATTAAAATTATGGCATCATTCTGGAATACTTGTTATAAATTATATTTTGATGAGCGCAAGGGGATGGGCGTATTTCCGGCATGCGGATTTTGACAGGCGGCAGACAGGGACATGCGGATGACGGAATTTTTTCTGATACGGGCCGGGTTTCTTTTCGACTGGATCGAGCTCAACTTCGAAAGCAAGGCGGGGCAGAGGTTTTTCGCCTCGCTCCTGGTCACCTTCTTCATCGCCGCCATCCTGATCATCGAGCTCAACCGCCGCCAGCTGCTGCCCGTCTTCCTCGCGCCCCATTTTTCCCGCACCCATCTTGCCGCCATCGAGCAGGCCTTCAACCTGCTTCTGGCCCTGGAGGTGATGAGCCTGATCTTCAGCCTGGTCCACTCGGTGACCACCTCGGTGGGCAAGCAGTTCGAGATTCTTTCCCTGATCCTGCTCCGGGACACCTTCAAGGAGTTTTCCCATTTCCACGAACCGCTCCAGTGGCTGGAGATCCAGGATTCCCTCACCCCCATTGTCGCCTCGGCCATCGGCGCCCTGCTGATCTTTGTGGTTCTCGGTTTTTTCTATAAAACCCAGCGTTCCCATCCCATCACCGCCGACGAGAAGATCCGCAGCCATTTCATCCTCACCAAGAAACTGCTGGCCCTGCTGCTCCTTTTTTCCTTCCTCGGCATCTGCCTGGTCGACATCTGGGGCTATTTCAGCGCCGGCCATCCGGAAAACGCCTTTGCCTCCTTTTACACCCTGCTGATCTTCAGCGATGTGCTCGTCGTGCTCATCTCGCTGCGCTACAGCTCGCATTATCTGGTTTCCTTCCGGAATTCTGGCTATGCGGTGGCCACGGTGCTGATCCGCCTGGCGCTGATAGCGCCCATCACCATCAGCGCCATCATTGGCGTCGGCACCAGCCTTTTCGCCCTGGCCATCAGCCTCGCCTACAATGCCTTCGCTCCCAGTGTCAAGCCCCAGGGCGCGAAAATCTAGCCCCAGCGGCCTGCGCCTGCGCCGCCAACAATTTTGCTGCACAACGGCGACAATTCCGGTATATCTCCTGGGGATAAATGAAGATTTATCCTGTTCTCCAGAGAGTCGAAGAGGTGGGTCATGCCCTGGTGCCGCATAGTACTGGCCGATGACCATGCCCTGATCCGGCATGGCATCAAGAAGATGATAGAGGAAAATCCCCTGCTCAAGGTGGTGGGAGAGGCGGCGGATGGCCTGGAACTCCTCGATCTGCTGCGGAGCACCCCTGCCGACCTGGTGATCCTCGACATCTCCATGCCCAACCTGCGCGGCATCGAGGCGATCCGCGAGGTGCGCAAGATCCGGCCCCTGGCCAAGATCCTCATGCTCACCATGCACAAAAGCGAGCAGTATCTCTGCGCCTCCATCGGCTCCGGAGCCGACGGTTACCTCCTCAAGGAGGATTCCGACACCGAGCTGCTGCCTGCCATCGACAAGGTGCGCCAGGGTGAGTTTTACATCTCTCCCAACCTCTCCAGCGAGTTTCCCGAGGATGTCATCGCCTCCTGCCGTGGCCGGCATCGGGCCGAGGAGGGCGGCGAGCTGCTCACTCCCCGCGAGAAGCAGATCCTGCAGATGGTGGCCGAAGGGGTGACCAGCAGGGATATTGCCGACAAGCTCAACATCAGCAAGCGCACCGTCGAGCATCACCGGGCCAACATGATGAAAAAACTCAACATCAAGCGGGCCGCCGACCTGATCAAGTACGCCATCGCCAAGGGGCTGATCGATACCCCGCCCGAATAGCGTTTTTGTCCGGGCTGGCCCTCAGCCGCCGAAGAGGCGCTGCCGTGCCGCCTCGGAAATCGCCGTCACCGCCGGATGTCTGATGATCCGTTCCACCGAGAGCGCGTAAAAGCGCATGCGCACCTCACTGGTTCTGCCCACCACCCCGACCTGGAACTGCCGCAGTACCTCCTCCTCGATGACCGAGGGGGCCGCGAAAATTCCTTCTCCCTCCTGGCCGAAAACCATGAGCAGCGCACTGTCGTCGAATTCCCCCCTTGGGTTCGGTTGGATGGAGTGGGCGGCGAACCACTGATCGAGCCCGCCGCGCAGCGAGGTCATCGGCATGGGCAGCAGCATGGGCGCCTTGTCCAGGGAACGGGGAAAGTCGGCCCGCAGGGGGGCGGCGAGCCGCTCCACCCCGAAGAAGGAAACGCCGCACTCCCCGAGGAGATGGCTGTAGGCCTTGACGCTGAGCCCGGAGCGGATCGGGGTTTCGCTCAGAACCACGTCGAGGTTGTGCAGGGCGAGGGCCGCCAGCAGCGCTTCCTCCTTGCCCTCGTGGCAGATCAGCCGCACCGGTTCCGGCAGCCGGCCCGCGGGCTCCAGAAGGCGGCGGGCCACCAGCTTGGGCAGGACATCGACGATGCCCACCCGCAGGGAAAGCGGGCCGGTGCTCGGCCCGCTGTGGAGGGTGTCGAGCAGCTCCCTGCCCAGGGCGAAGATCCGATCGGCATACTCGTAAACCAGGCGGCCCAGGTCGGTGGGCTCCAGGCTCCGCCCCTGCCGGTGGAAGAGCTTGCCGCCCATGGCCTCCTCAAGTCTGGCGAGCTGGCTGCTCACCGTGGAGGGGGCGAGGCGCAGCTTGACGCTGGCGGCGGTGAGGCTCTTTTCGCGCATGATGGTCCAGAAATAGTAGAGATGGTGGTAGTTCAGCCAGTCCATGGGAGCTCAGTTCTATTATTTCGAAATAATATATCAATATTTTCTAATTGATCAAAGTGTTTCGCTGTCTTACTTTGGTGTGGCTGGGCCAAGAGCTTCCCCTCTGGTTGACGGATCGGGCGGGAAGCGGTACAGCTGAAGAAAGTCAGGAACTCGATGTGGAACCTGCAAGGAGGATCCAAAATGAATACCGTGAAGATTTTTATGCTGATGGCGGCGCTCACCGCACTTTTCGTGGTGGCCGGCGGGGCCCTGGGCGGGCAGGGCGGAATGGTCATTGCCCTGCTCATGGCCTTTGGGATGAACTTTTTCGCCTACTGGTTCAGCGACAAGCTGGCTCTGAAGATGGGAGGCGCCCAGGAGGTGAGCCCCACCGAGGCGCCGCAGCTCCATGCCCTGGTGGAGCGGCTTGCCCGCCAGGCCGGCCTGCCCAAGCCCAGGGTCTATACCATGCCCGGCGCCACCCCCAATGCCTTTGCCACCGGCCGCAANNCGAGCTCGCCCACATCAAGAACCGTGATATACTCATCAGCTCCATTGCCGCGGTGATGGCCGGCGCCATCAGCTCCCTGGCCTCCATGGCGCAGTGGGCGATGATTTTCGGCGCCGGCCGCGGCGAGGACGAGGAGGGGGGGGGCGGCGGCCTGATCGGCACCATCGTGATGATGGTGGTGGCGCCCATTGCCGCGGCCCTGATCCAGATGGCCATCTCCCGCAGCCGCGAATATCTGGCCGACGCCACCGGCGCCGCCATCTGCGGCAAGCCGCAGGGGCTGGCCAGCGCCCTGGCCCGACTGGAAGACTACAACCATCAGCGGCCCCTGGACGTCAACCCGGCCACGGCCCAGATGTACATCGTCAACCCCCTGAGCGGGTCTGCCATCGCCAACCTCTTCAGTACCCATCCGCCGATCCAGGAGCGGATCAGGAGACTGGTGGGCGTTGGCCGCTGATGGCCGGAACGGCAAGGAAGAGGAGCGGCGGCCTGCCGGCGGGGATGAAGGGGCCGCGTGTCTTGCTGGCGGCCCTTCTCTTTTCCCTGACCACGCTCCTTGCCGGCTGCGAGGATGTTGATCTGCTCCTGGCAACCGAGGCAGGGGTGGATGCGGTCAAGGCGGCGACCCTTTCCGAGGAGGCGGTGCTCCAACTCTCCGCGCAGGCGGCGGCCTTTGCCGACGGGAAGCACCCCATCGCCCCCGGGAATTCCGACCAGGCCCGGCGGCTGGCCAGACTCACCGTCGGCCTCTTGGAGCAGGACGGACAAACCTTTGACTGCAAGGTTTACCTGATCCCCGAGGTGAACGCCTTTGCCATGGCGGACGGCACGATCCGGATCTACAGCGGGCTCATGGAGCTGATGAGCGACGACGAGCTGCTCTTTGTCCTTGGCCATGAGATGGGGCATGTGGTGAAGGAGCATGTCCGGCAGAAGCTGCGTTTTGCCTATGCCGGCAGGGCGCTGCGCAAGGGGGTTGCCTCCCTGCAGAACGGGGCGGGCGCCCTGGCTGGATCGGCCCTGGGCGGTTTCCTGGAGAGGCTGCTCAACGCCCAGTTCTCCCAGCAGGAAGAGCGGGAGGCCGACGATTACGGCCTTGCTTTTCTGCAGCGGAGCGGGCGGGAGCCCGGAGCCGCGGTTTCGGCCCTGCGGAAACTCGCCGGCCTCGGCAGCGGCCATTCCTTTCTTTCCAGCCATCCGGCCCCGGCGGAGAGGGCGGCGCGCCTTGCCGCCCGCCTGCAATAATAAGCGCGGGCAAGTTGTTGGCGCGGAAAATGGGCAGGCAATGAAAATGGGCCGGGGTGATCCTGGCCGTTCCCTGGTCCCTTTAGCCAGAACAAGGAGAGTACGGATATGGATGATATACTCGGCAAACACTGGCACAACCTCTCCGAGGGAGAGATTCTCGAGCTGCTCGAGAGCGACAGGGAGAAGGGGCTCGACCTTTTCGAGATAGAGCGCCGGCTTGAACAGTTCGGCCCCAACGCGCTCAGCGCCAGGAAAGGCAAGGGCCCGCTTCTCCGCTTTTTGCTGCAGTTCCATCAGCCCCTGGTATACATCCTCATCGTTTCCGGTTTCGTCACCGCCGCCCTTCAGGAATGGGTCGATTCCGGGGTCATCTTCGGGGTGGTGATCGTCAACGCCATCGTCGGCTTCATCCAGGAAGCCAAGGCGGTGAATGCGCTTGCCGCCCTGGCCCGGACCATGACCACCGAGGCGACGGTGCTGCGCCAGGGCGAGAAGCAGCGCATTGCCGCCACCGATCTGGTGGTGGGCGATGTTGTCTTTCTGCAGGGAGGGGACAAGGTGCCTGCCGATCTTCGCCTTCTGCAGGTGCGCGAACTGCAGGTGGACGAATCGGCCCTGACCGGGGAATCCCTGCCCGTGGGCAAGTTCGTCGGCAGCCTCGAACACGATACGGTGCTGGCCGACCGTAAAAACATGGCCTATGCCTCCACCCTGGTCACCTTCGGCCAGGCCACCGGCATTGTCGTCGCCACCGGCGATCGTACCGAGGTGGGCCGCATCTCCCAGCTGATTTCCGAGGCCGAGGCCCTGGTCACGCCGCTGACCCGCAAAATCTCCCATTTCAGCAATATCCTTCTCTACGCCATCCTTGCCCTGGCCGCCCTGACGGTTGTGGTGGGCATCTACCGCGGGCAGCCGCTTTTCGAGATGTTCATGGCCGCGGTGGCCCTGGCGGTGGGCGCCATACCCGAGGGATTGCCGGCGGCGGTGACCATCACCCTGGCCATCGGNNCGGTGATCTGTTCCGACAAGACCGGCACCCTCACGGAAAATCAGATGACCGTGCAGGGGGTCAGCGCCGGCGGCGTGGGCTACGAGGTGAGCGGCACCGGCTACAATCCCGAGGGCGGCGGCTTCGCAGTCTCCGGTCAGCCGGTGGCGAGCGAAACGGCGCCGGCCCTGGACGAATGTCTGCGTGCCGGCGTCCTCTGCAACGACAGCCGCCTGGTGGTGGAGGAGGGCAACTGGCAGGTGCATGGCGATCCCACCGAGGGGGCGCTGCTGGCGGCCGGTCTCAAGGCGGGGCTGGAGCCCAAGGCTCTGCTGGGGGAAACCCCCCGCCTCGACTCCATTCCTTTTGAGTCCGAGTATCAGTATATGGCCACCCTGCATCGGGCCGGAGGCGGCAGGCCCTGCACCGTTTATCTGAAGGGCGCGGTGGAGACGATTCTGGCCCGGTGCGCGGACTCTCTCGACGCTGCGGGCGGCACAGCCCCCCTGCAGCCGGAGCGGATTTACGCCGAGGTCGAGGCGCTGGCCGCCGGCGGGGCGAGGGTGCTCGCCTTCGCCCGGAAGGAGCTGGGCGAGGAGCCCGCAGGCGTGGCGCACGAGGATGTTGCCTCCGGCCTGACCTTTCTTGGCCTGCAGGGGATGATCGACCCGCCCCGGGAAGCGGCGGTGGCAGCGGTGAAGACCTGTCAGGCGGCCGGGGTGCGGGTGAAGATGATCACCGGCGACCATCCGCTCACCGCGGCGGCCATTGCCAGACAGGTGGGCCTTGCCGGCACCGGAGGGGAGGGGAAGGTGCCGGTCCTCACCGGCCGGGATCTGGCCGAGCTCTCCGATCGCGAGCTCATCGAGGCGGCGGAGCGTACCCCGGTCTTTGCCCGGGCCACGCCGGAGCAGAAATTGCGGCTGGTGGAGGCCTTGCAGGCCAGAGGGCATGTGGTGGCCATGACCGGCGACGG
>DDXK01000081.1 GCA_002347185.1 Desulfobulbaceae bacterium UBA2262
ATCACCGACACCTCGGCGGCCTGGATCTATGTGAACCAGGGCTGCGTCATCCCCATGATGGTGGTACCCTCGCTCATCGGCATCATGCTGGGTTCCTTTGTGGGCGTCCGCCTGCTCAAGGTGGCCAAGCCGACCTTCATCCGCTGGATGGTCATCGGCATCCTGCTCTTCGCCGGCCTCAAGGCGGTCACCAAGGGGCTGAGCTCCATGGGCGTCAATCTTTTCTAGCGATAACTCAAGGAGAATAACACCATGTCTACGAAAAATACCCAAGCAACCGAGGAGCAGGTTCTCTATGCCAGCATCCTGGAAAAGGGGATGTATCTGGGCCTCTTCATGATGGTCGTCACCTTTGCCCTCTATGTTCTGCACATTTTGCCGCCGGTGGTGCCGCGTTCCGCCATTTCCTCCTACTGGGCCATGCCCGTGCACGACTATCTGGTGGCGATCAACACCAACTTCCTGCAGTGGGAGACGCTGCCCACCGGCTGGTCCTGGCTCAAGCTCATCGGCTACGGCGATTTCCTCAATTTCGTGCCGGTGGCCATCCTTTCCGGGGTCACCATCGTCTGTTATCTCTCCATCGTTCCCGGTCTTTTTGCCCGGAACGACAAGGCCATGGGCCTGATGACCCTGGCCACCGCAATCATCCTGACCCTGGCCGCCAGCGGCCTGCTCGCCACCGGCGGCCATTGATCCGCTTTTTTTGCTGTCTTTGGGCGGCCTTCGGCTCTCTTGGGCCGGAGGCCGCCCTTTTTTTTCAGGCCTGCCGGGCCAGGTTCTCCCGGTGGGCAATGGCGATCTTTTCGACAAGGGTTTCCAGGTCGATGGGCTTGAGGCAGTAATCGGCGGCGCCGCATTGCAGGCTGTGCAGCCCCGCCTGCACCGAGGCGTGGCCGGTGAGGAGAATGACCGGGAGGGACGGCCATTTTTCCTTGATCTCCTTAAGGAATTCCAGGCCGTCCCGATCGGGGAGCATGACGTCCAGGACAACCACCTGCGGCCAGCCGCTCTCCAGCACCGGCAACCCCTCCGCGCAGGTAAGGGCGGTCTTGCAGGCATGACCCCGCCTGCTCAGCCTCTTGGCCGTTGTTTCCACAAAATCCAATTCGTCGTCAACAAGCAGTATCCTGATGGCGCTCTCCACCGTCTCCCTCCTTTTCGCTCTTTTGCAGAAGCGTCTGCAGGTCGCCCATGATTTTTTCCCGGTAGCGGGCGGCCATCTCCTCTTCGCCCATCACCATGTCGATCTGGCGGGTGTGGATGAGCAGATAGCCGAGGATCTTCAGCCGCGCGCTCAGATAGGGTACGGGCCTCTTTTCGATGCGGGCGCTCATGGCGTCCATCCTCTGTTCGACCCGGAAACCGAACTCCCTCAGGATGCCTGTGATCAGCTCGACCCTGAGCAGGCGTCGGGTTTCGTCGGCCGCCCCGCCCTTGAACTGGAAGCTCACGTAATTTTCCAGCAGGTATTCGCCCAGGTTCGCCTCCACCAGGGCGAAATGATAGCCCAGCCGTACACTGAGGTTGCAGAAATTTTTTGAAATCAGGAAATAGTTTCTGGCGTTCATGCTGGAGCGCACCGCCGGATCGATGCTCGGATTCATGGTGGAATGGAAGAGGATGGAGCCGAAGCCCCGCAGGCTCACCGGCGGCGGACCGGCCCAGGGCATGGCGTTCATTCCCTCCCAGATCGCCAGCATGGGCAGGGAGACGATCTGGTCGATGGGGATGAAGCGCTCTTTGGCGGAAAAGGTCTCGCGGAAACCGTCATCGAGGTTGATGACCCACCAGGTGTAGGGCGTTTCTCCAACCAGCTGCTTGGCGGCCTTGTCCTTGCGCCCGTGTTTCTCCCCGAAGGAGAACATCTCCACCACTGCTTTTTCGTGGCAGAAGCGGGTCAGGTCGTGCAGGGTGCGGCAGGCAGAGGCCTGAAAATAGGGGGAGGCGGGATTGGTGAGGTTGAGGGGGGTGATCAGCTCCATGAGCTGACGGAGGAGTTTGGCAACCGGGCTGCCCAGCATGAGGTTCGGACGATCCGTGGCGGCCTGGCGGAGAAGTTCTTCGTTCTTCCCCGCATGAATCCGGCAGGCCGTGGCATCCACCGTGATTTCCTGGCCGTCGGCGAGGTTCCTGGTGATCCCTTCCAGGCCGAAGATGGCCGGAATGCCGAATTCGCGGGCAACCGTGGCCAGGTGGGCGGCGATTTGCCCGGTTTCGCTGAGCACGGCGGCGGCCCGGGGCAGGAGGGTGGCCCATTCCGGCAGAGGGTGCGCCACAACCAGCACGGCGCCCTGCGGAAAGCGGAGCAGGTCGAGGCTGGAGCGGACAATGCGCACCTGGCCTGCGGCAGCCCCGCGGCTTGCGGTAACCCCGCCGGCGCAAAGCTCTCCCTCCCCGGGCTGGCCCGGCGCCTCCGGACCGCTCAGCGCTGTCTCTCGGGCCAGAGGGCGGCTCTGGAGGATGACGATTCGCCCCGCGCGGTCGATGGACCATTCGATGTCCTGCGGGCTGCCGAAATGGCTCTCCAGCCGGAGGGCTATCCTGGCCAGATCGGCGCATTGCGCAGCGGAGAGGCTGCCCCTCTGCCCCGTCGCCTCCGTTCCCTTTTGGCGGGCAATGGTTGCGTCCAGGATGGGGTGCGGGTCCTGCCGGGAGACCCGATAGTGGTCCGTGGCCGCGGTGCCGTCCACAACCGTGTTGGCCAGTCCTGCCGCGGCGTTGATTTCCAGCCAGTTGCTGCGCGGGTCCGACGGGGAGCGGCTGTAGGAGACGCCGCTGACCACGGCGTCCACCATGGCGAGGCAGCCGACGCACATCACCACATCCTGATGCCGGAAGCCCCGCTGCAGGCGATAGACGATGGCCTGGCTCTTGTATTTGCTGGCGACGATTTCCTTGTAGGTCTGCTCCAGGAACTCCTCGCTCACATTGAGCTGGGTGCGATACTGGCCGGCAAAGGTGACATTGTCGCGGTCCTCGCCGATGGCGCTGGAGCGCATGGCGACAAGGGCGCCATTGAGGGTTTGATAATGCTCCCTGATCCGGCAGGCGATCTCCTCGGGCAGGGGGGCGCTGCTGATCTTCTGCTGGATGGCGGCGCTGGCCTGGTAGAGTTCCTCGAGGTTGTCGGCATCGAGAGTTTTCAGGCGGCGGTTGATCTCGTCCCGCAGGGCGCTCCCCGCCATGAAGCGGTGGGTGGCCGCCGCGGTGATCACGAAGCCCTCCGGCACCGGCAGGCCGACCCGGTTCCTGATTTCGCCGAGATTGGCCATTTTTTCTCCGACCAGATCGGCGGCATGCCTGTCCACCCTGGAAAGGGGCAGGATGTACTCCCCCTGCGGCACTGCCGGCTGTTTGGCGAGAAGCTCTTCGATTTTTCTGGTGACGGCCAGAAAGGCGGGTTGCAGATTCTGGTATTTGCCAGCGGAGAGTTCCCGGAGGTTGCTGACCATCTTGTAGACATTGACGATCAGCGCGGTGCAGTGGCCGCGGATGAAGGCGACCCCGAAGGGGCGGCCGGAGACGGCGGCCTCCTCCAGCTCGGCCATGAGCTCCAGGGCGTTGTTGTTGGCGGTGAGCAGGGTGCGGAAGTTGCGGTAGTAGTCGCGGAAGGCGCGGGGAGGGGCCGCCGTTTTCCCAGGGCGGGACCCGAAGAACTCTGCGATTTTTGCAAGAAAAGCGGTCATGGCGCGCATGGATCCTGGGGCAGGCGGAGGCTGTGGAGCGGGCCGCGCCCTGGCGCGGCTCTTTTTCTCAGAGCATACCAGATCAGGGCATGTCTCCGGGAAGAGAAAAATAAGCGTCACGGAAGCGTCCGGCCGGCCGGGGATGACCGGCCGGCCGGACAGGGTGAGGGAACAACAGCTGCGCCCGCGGGGAGAGGCGCGGGCGCCCTCCTTGTCAGTGCTCGAGCCTGAGCCCCCAGCCTTCGAAGATGAAGAGGATGGCGAAACCGAACCACATGGTGTAGATCACGTAGCCGGCCAGGGAGAGCACCACGATCAGCAGCTTGTCCTTGATGGACTGCGCTTCGATGCCGAAGTAGTTGTAGGCGGTTTCCACGGCCTTGGTCTTGGCCTGGTACATGGTTTTCGCCTCGCTGAATTTTTTTTGCTTGGTGAAGCCCTTTTCCATGGCGGAGAGGGTGTTCCACCAGTCGAACATCACCTGGCGGGCCGGGGAGCCATGCCTGTTCTGCACTGCCTCGCCGTCATTGTTGTAGGCCAGCTCGGCGTCCTGCATGGCGCTGGCGAGCAGCAGGCCCAGGTCCCCGCTCAGCCTGAGGGCGTCGCCTTCCGCCTCCACCTGGGCGCCGGCGGAAGCGAGCAGGGCCGCAATCCGCGGGGAGGAAGCCTTGTCCTCCGCCTCGATGGCCATGGCAAAGGTTGTTCCCTTCAGGGCCTCGGCCTTCTGCGCCATGTCGGGGATGTAGTAGGCCGATTTCTTGGATATGGAATTGTACAGGCCGTCCATGTAGTCGAGCAGATTCTTGCCCTGGAAGAGGGGAGAAAGGAGGATGGCGAACACCACCCAGAAGCCCGCCATGAGGATCAGGCCGCCGCTGAACTCTTTCTTGTTGGCGATCATGCTGCCACCTCCCCGGCCTGCGCGGCCGCCCTATCTTCGCCCTTCAGAACGCGGATGTTGCTGAAGAAGATGTAAAAGACCCAGACGGCAAAGGCGCCGAGCACCGCGAAGAAGATGACGTTGCCCAGCAGGTCGAGTGTGCGGGCCGTCCCCGCGCTCATGGAAATGTAGCCCATCTTGGCCAGTTTGGGCGGCAGGGCGAAGGCCCGGTTGATGAAGCCGGCCGAGGTGGCGATGGCATAGAGGGCGCAGATGGTCTGGCCGGAAACTACCTTGGTCACCAAGGAGCCGATCTGGATACCGATCAGTGAGCCCAGCAGCATGCCCATGGCCAGGGTATAGAAAATGAAGCCGTAGATGGCGTACTGGCCAAGGCCCGCGTAGCCAGCGGTGAAGATGATCTGGAAGATGTCGGTGCCCACGGTGGTGGCCGAGGAGACCCCCAGCACGTAGACGAAGATGGGGAAGGTGAGGAAGCCGCCGCCCACGCCCATGATGGCGGCGGCCAGGCCGACCAGGGCGCCGCTCAGAACCAGGAAGAGCCAGGAGATCTTGCGGCCGCCCGAGGTGACGCCCTCGTCGAAGGTGATCATCGGCGGCAGGTTGATGGCCTGGAGCCGTTGGGCCAGGCCAGTCATGGTGCCGGCCTGCTGCGCCTTGCCGGAGGCTTTTGCCGCTTGCGTCGCCTGGCGGGAACGGAAATAATCGTACAGGGCATAGGAGCAGAGAAAGCCGAGCATTACCACGTAGATGGTGGTGATGAAGGCATCGGAGAGTACTGGGTTGGCCTCGTACAGGCTGCGGTTGATGTAGCCGCCCAGGGTGGCGCCGCCGATGGAGCCGACCAGGAACATCACGGCCAGGGCCACCGAGACGTTGCCCAGCTTGCGGTGGAGGACGCTGCCCATGATCGCCTTGGCGAAGATGTGGAACAGGTCGGTGCCNNGCCCGCGCCGATGCAGCCGGTGATGAGGCCGGCGACCAGGCCGACGGCGATGGAGGCGAAAAAGATGGTGCCGGTGTAGAAGGCCGGGGTGTAGGCGGTCTTGCCGCCCAGCATGCCGGGCAGCGCACCGGTGACTTCATCGGCGAAGGCGATGCCGCCGATGAGGATGGGAATGAGCAGCAGGCCGAGCAGGGCCAGCCTCTTGCGATCCCGAAGTATGGTGTCCGAAATGTCGAGCTCCCATTTCGCGTGGGCTCGGGCGCCCAGCATCATGAATTGGCCAAATTGCCTGAAAAAATTCATTGCTTCCTCCTCCTGTGTAAAGCTTTTGTTAAGTGTTTGGTAGAACGTTGATATTGTTATCCTGAGTCAAGAGGCCCGCAGGACTCCCGACGTTTGCGGCCCGGATCTTTTCGAGCAGGGTTTCAAACTCGACCGGCTTGATCAGGTAATCGGAGGCGCCCTGCCGCAGCCCCTCCTCGCCGTCGCGGATCGAGGCATGGCCGGAGAGGATGAGCACCTCGGTGGCGGGCCAGTTTTTTTTGATCTCCCGCAGCACGCTGACGCCATCGAGATCCGGCAAGCGCATGTCCAGGAGAACCACCGCAAAAGAGTTCTCGCGCAAGGCGGCCAGGGCGGAGACGCCATCGAGGACGCCCTGGCAGTCGAACCCCCTTTTCCGCAGTCTCCTGACCAGGGGCGAGACAAACTCTGGTTCGTCATCGACAATGAGGATGGCAGATAGGTTCATGGGGTATCCTCCTTGGGCCGGTCGCCGACGGGCAGGGTGACGGTGAAGATGCCGCCGCCCGTTTTGCCGTTGCGGGCCTCGATGGCGCCGCCCAGCCGCTCCACGATATTGTAGGAAATGGAGAGGCCGATGCCGGTGCCCGCCTGCTTGGTGGTGAAAAAGGGCTCGAAGATTTTGCCCAGGGCCTCGGGGGAGAGGCCGGGGCCGCTGTCGGCGATTTCGACCCGGATCTGGCCCCGGGTCAGGCTGGTGCTGATGGTGACCGCGCCCTCCTTGCCGATGGCGTCGAAGGCATTGTTGAGGATGTTGAGGAAAACCTGCTGCAGCTGGGCGCTGTCGGTGGTTATGTCGGGCAGGGCCGGGTCTAGGTTGCGCCTGATCGCGATCCTGTGGTTCCGTGCCTCCTTTTCCAGGAAGGAGACGGTGTCTTCGAGGAGGGCGTTGATGCCGACCCGGCTCTTCGTCCCTTCCGTGCTGCGGGAAAAGCCGAGCAGGCGGTGGGTGATGGTGCTTGCCCGCTTGACCTGGGCCCGGATTTTCTGGAAGGCCGTGCGGTACTCCGCGCTGTTTTTGAGCGCCTCGGGTTTTTCCTCGTCCAGCAGTTCGTCGAGCCAGCCGGCCTGGTCGCCGATGATCTGCAGGGGGTTGTTGATCTCGTGGGCGACGCTGGCCGCCATCCTGCCGATGAGGGCCATTTTCTCCGAGTGTCTGATGCGGTCGTAGAGCTGCATGCGTTGCCGGTCCGCGCCCTCGACCCTGTTCATCATCGAGCGCATGAGGATGGTGGCCACGGCGAGGATGAGCAGGGCGGCGGCCAGTATGATCAGGTTGTCGCGCTTCTTGGCCCGGTAAAAATCGGCAAGGGAGGAGTTGATGTCGGTTTTCAGGACCAGCAGCCAGTCGCTGTTCTTTATGGCCGCGGCCGCGTAGAGATAGTCCGGGCTCTGGTGAACGGCGAGGGCGCGGTCGGTGGCGAGGAGACTTTTCTCCTCGGCGCTCAGCGCGGTGCTGCCCAGGCGGCTTGGCGTTTGCATTTCGCCGTTGCGGTTGATGATGAAGGCGTCGCCGCCCGGACCGACCTCGGCGCTGGCCAGGAGGGCGTTGAAGAGTTCGGAGTTGATGGTCGCGCGCAGAAGCCAGGTGCGGCCGGGATCGGTCACCGCCACGATGATGTGCGGCACTCCGCGGTAGCCGCTGAAGACGTCGCTCACATACCTGCCGTTCTCCATCACCTCGGCAAACCATTTGGCGGTGGCGTAGTTTTTGCCTTTCAGGTGTTCGGCGTAGGGGCCGGTATAGCCGAGATGGGCGCCGTCTCCGGCGATGAGGCCCAGGTCGACGATGACGCCGTCGCGGTTCATGGCGGCAAAAAGTTTTTCCAGGTTGCCGGGGGCGGCAAGCCAGGCGGGTTCATAGAGTTCCACCAGGCCGGCGAGGAGATTTTCCTGGTTGTTGAGAAAAAGATCGATGAGCTCCCCTCTGCTTTCGGCAAGGCTTTGCATTTCGGCGCTGGTTTTGGCCAGCCAGGAATTCTGATAGAAGCGCGCGGCGGTCCAGCTGATGAAGACCAGGGGCACGATGGCCACCAGGATGACGACCACGGCGAAAAGCTGCTTCTGGCCGGCATAGTATGCTTCGCGGGAGCGGATATTCAGGGCGGCGCCTGGTATGGTGGCGGAGTAGAGTTTCATCGTGGCCGGGGGGTCAGGGCGGCATAGCGTTTGAGCTTTCTCCACAGCGAGATGCGGGTGATGCCAAGCAGTTGGGCGGCCCGGGTCTTGTTGCCGTTCACATGGGCCAGGATCTTGTCGATGTAATCCCGTTCCAGTTCAAGCAGGGTCGGAAAGGGACTCCGGGCAGGGTGAGCCTTGCCGCTCATGTTTCTTGCCGAAAGAGGCAGGATGCGGATTTTTTCGCCGCTGACGATGAAGTAGCCGCTGGCGAGGACGGTCTGTGTTTCCGTGGTGCGGCCATTCTGGCAGGTGAGGGGTTCCGTGCTCATTTCGTGCTCAGTCTCCTGGCGGTTTCATATTCGCCAGCTTCGGCAAAAGCAGCAGCGGCCGCGGTGTTGGCCAGCTTGTTTTTCTTGGCCTGATGCGCCGCCTTGATGGTTGCCACCAGTACTTCGATGTCCACCGGTTTTTTCAGATAGTCGAAAATTCCCAGCCTCCTCGCCTCTGCTTCGTCAAGGTCATTGCCGTGCCCGGTCTGAATGATGACCTGAATGTCCGGGTAGATTTCGCGGACCCGGCGCAGCACCTCCATGCCGTCGATTCCAGGCATCTTCAGGTCAAGGACCATGACATCCGGCTCTTTTTCCCCGACATAGCCCAAGGCCTGTTCGCCATTGAGGGCGGTTTCGCTGCTCAAGTCGCGCAGGTCGAGGCGCTCGGCCAGGGTTTTCACAAAATCTTCCTCGTCGTCCACCAGCAGTATTCTGATGTCATCCATGGTCTTTTCCCTCGTCTTCGTTTCAAGAAACAGGTCCGGGCCGGCGCTTCTTCTCTTTTTTCCGCCCTGGGGGCCTCTCTTCCGCCGGGTCATCCAGCATGGCTATTGCGGTGTCAAAATCGCCGGCCTGGGCAAAGGTGGCCGCGGCCATGGCGTCCCCAAAACGCTGCAGCAGGGTGCGCTTCTTCTGGCCTCCCTGCCTGGCGAGCAGGGCAAGGATTTTGCTTTTCAGGGTTTCCGTGTCAAAGGGCGCGATGATCTCGTCCGCCGCCCCGGCCCGCATGCCGGCAATGGCGGGCTGGATGTTGTCGGCCCTGTTGATGAGGATTGCCTCCACCCCCGGCCATCTCTCCTTGACCCCGGCGAGAAAGGCCACGCGCTCCTCGGCCTGCTGGCGGATGTCGATGAGGACAACCGCCATGCCCTTTACGTCCTGGATGGTCGGGGCCGGCAAGTGCGAGGCCCCCAGGCCCCACGGACGCAGGATGTCCCGCATCGTTGCCGCGAAGGAGGGATCGCTGGAAACAATGAGCGCGTTGGCCGGCATGGGCATGGAGACCTTGGCCTGTTTTGTTCAGCGCGCTGTTTCCGTGGCCAGGATACCGAAGGTCATGCGGACCCGGCTCAAGCCCAGGGCGGCCAGATACTCACTGGCGGTGGCAGGGCCGGCGTTGACGCCGTGCGCCAGGTTTGCCGCGAAGTCGTGCTGTCCGGCCTCGGCAAAGGTCGCGGCCATGAAGGTGTTTTCCACCGGGCTGATTTCCCGGTTGCAGAGGATGTCCGGGATCAGCTCCCGGGCGGTCCCGTCCAGCCCTTCTTCGGCAAAGGCCGCGGCCATGAAGGTTTTGCCGAAACAGCCGATCTTGCGATTTGCCGGTTCGTTGGGGAGCATCCTTCTGGCGGTTTCCCATTCTCCCGCTTCGGCGTAGGTGATGGCTGTCAGCAAATTCTGCAGGGTTCTGGTGAATTTTTTCATGGTCCCCTCCGGCTGTTCATGATTGTTTCACGCTGTTGCCTTGGTTACCTCTTTGGTATTCATTTTTTGTGCCAGCTATAAAAAATGTAATTATAACAAAAGAATAGCTTTTTTCGACGTTGCGGGGCGGGCGCTGGCTCTGGCGACCTTGGAATATGTTGAAACATAATGAATCATGATGGGGCGTTGGTGTCGACGGGAGGCCCTGTTCCGCCTTGGCGCTTTCATTTGCCCAGCCCCTGGGTAGCAGCCTTTATTCGTCTCGGCGCCGGAGAAAGAAAAGAGGTTGACATTGCCTTCCGATATCCTGTAGATGAAACATATTGAGACAACATGGAACGTCTGTTCCTGGTTTTGCAGGGATAAGGGTGGATATGGCCTCTCGGGGAAAGGTTCTGGAGCTATTGAATGCGGTGCCGCACGGCATGGCGCTTCTGGACAGCGACTTGCGCATTGTTGCCATCAATCGCTTCCTTGAGGCATTGACCGGGTATTCCGGGGAGGAGGTGCGCGGTGTCGGCTGGGATCAGGTCGTGCGCAGCGGCTTTGGACGCAGCAACCCCCTCTTCCAGGGCGCGCTGGAGAGCGGTTCCCCCTGTTCCGCCGAAGGCGACATGCTGGGACAGAGCCGCTGCAAGATCCCGATGCGCTTCACGGCCACGCCCCTGACGGAACCCGGAATGGAGGGCGCCACCCTGGCCCTGGTGCTTGAGGACATGACCGCTTTCCGTTCTGTAGCGCACACAAAGGAGTTGGGGCCGGCCAGGGGAATCCTCGGCCACAGCCAGAAGATGCAGGAAATCCTTGAGCTTTTTCCGGTTCTGGCCCACACCGATTCCTCCCTGCTGATCACCGGAGAAACCGGCACCGGCAAGGATGTCCTGGCCGAGGCCATTCATCACGCCTCCCGGCGCAGTATTTGTCCCTTCATAAAAGTCAATTGCGGGGCCTTGCCCGAGAGCCTTTTGGAGTCGGAGCTTTTCGGTCATGTCCGCGGTGCCTTCACCGGCGCCCACGCCGACAAGCACGGCATGTTCCAGCTCGCCCAGGGGGGCACCATCTTTCTCACCGAAATAGGCGATCTTCCCCTGCCTCTGCAGGTGAAGCTTCTCACCGTCCTGGACGACCGGGAGTTCTTCCCGCTTGGCAGCCAGAAAAAGGTCAAGGTCGATGTGCGCATCATCACCGGCACCCATCGCGATTTGGCCGTGCTGGTGCGGGAAGGGAAGTTCCGGGAAGATCTTTTTTTTCGTCTCAATGTCCTGCGGGTGCAGATGCCCCCTCTCAGGGAGCGCGACGGGGATGTCCGGCTGCTGATCGATCATTTTCTCCTGCGCATCTCCACGGAAATTCATAAAAAACCGGGCCGGATCTCCGCCAGGGCCATGGACCTGCTCTGTCGTTATTCCTTCCCCGGCAATGTCCGCGAGCTGCGGAACATCATCGAATACGCGGTCAATGTCAGCCGCGGCGGGATCATCGGCCCGGAACATCTTCCCCCTCCGGTGTTGGACGCGGGGAAAAGCAATGCCCCTTCCGCGGCTCCGGCCTTGAAAAGGGACAGGGCGCCGGAGGCGGAGCCTGCCCCTCTCCGCCAGGAGTTGCCCGTCAATGCGACGAGCTGGAGCGAGATAGAAAAAAAGAAGATTCTTGCGGCGCTGCTGGCAGCCGGCGGCAACCGGGGCCTCGCCGCCAGGGCCCTCGGCTGGGGCCGCACGACCCTGTGGCGCAAGATCAAGGAATACGGGCTTGGGTAACTGGAGGCCGGCGGGAAAGGCAATGAAGATACTCGTTACCCTGCAGAACGATGATATCGCGCCCCGCTTCGACCTGGCCACCGAGGTGCTCATCGTCAGGGTCGGGCAGGGCGGGGTGGAGGGCGAGCCCCGCACCGTTCTGCTCCCCGGCCCATCCAGCGATGAGCTCTGCAGCCTGGTGATCAAGGAGGATGTTTCTCTGGTGATTTGCGGGGGGATAGAAGAGACCCATTACCAGTATCTGGGCTGGAAGAAGATCCAGGTGATCGACCGGGTGATCGGAGCCGCGGAAAAAGCGGTGCGCCTTGTCCTGGCCGGAAGATTGCGGTCTGGGGCTGTGCTCCGGCCGGAAAAAGAGGGGGGGGGAGCATGAAGCAAAAGAATTCCCGGGGGGCGGCATTTCCCATCTTCTGCGTGCACAAGAACGAGAATATTTCCGCCACCGCCCGGTACAAGTGCATGCGGCGCAGCCTTCTCGTCATCATGCTGGCCATCACCCTCATCCCCCTGGCCATCGTCTCCGCGCTCAACTTTGTGCAGTACCGGCAGCTCCTCCGCGAGGATTCCCTCGCCAATGCCCGCTGGAGCGCGGAAAGCGCCAGGGCCGCCATCGATGCCTATCTCGAGAAGCTCGAGGCCGCGATCATCGTCCTGATCGACACTTACAGCTTTGCGGAGTTGAGCGAGCCCCGGCGGCTCAATCAGGTCTTCCGGCAGCTGAAGAAAGAGCATCAGGGCCTGGTCGACCTCAGCGTCATCGGAGCGGACGGTGTGCAGCGGGCCTACGTGGGGCCCTACCGGCTGGTTGGCAAGGACTACAGCGACAGCAATTGGTTTCATCCCGCCCTGAGCAAGAAGATTTATGTCAGCGAGGTTTTCATGGGGTTCCGCAATGTCCCCCATTTCGTGGTGGCCTCAAGCAAGAAGGAGGCCACCAGCGATGAGTTCTGGCTGCTCAGGGCCAGCATCGACGCCGAAACCCTGGACCGTTTCCTCGCCGCGGTGAATACCGAGGCGGTGGAGGACATTTTTCTGGTCAGCGACAAAGGGGTGCTGCAGAGTTCATCCCGCTATCAGGGCGGCGTGCTTTCCGAGTACCACCTTGCCGATAAGCCGAAGCAAAGCGGAATGCTGCTCAGCGAGGATGTGCGCGGAGAGGATCTTTTTTACCGGGCGGTCAGCCGGATCAAGAACACGCCCTGGCTGCTGGTGCTGGATCAGCAGGGCTATGCGAAGCGGAAGATCTGGCTGTTCTTCAAGGGACGCCTGCTGCTCACCCTCAGCCTCTGCGCCCTGGCGGTCGGCGGGGTGGTGATCTGGCTGGCCGGCTTTCTGGCGAACAAACTCAAGGAGAGCGACGAGGCGCGGGATGCGATCCTTTCCGAGACGGAACATACCAGCAAGCTTGCCTCCATAGGACGGCTGGCCGCAGGCGTCGCCCATGAAATCAATAATCCGCTGGCCATCATCGGAGAAAAGGCCGGGCTGATGGAGGATCTTCTTGGCCTTGACGAGAGTTTCCGCCATCGGGAGAAGTTTCTCGCCCAGCTCCAGGACCTGCGGGGCGCGGTAGGGCGGGCCAGGGCCATAACCCATCGCCTCCTTGGCTTTGCCCGGCGGATGGAAACCTCCCTCTCCCTGGTTTCTCTCAATGAGGTGATCCATGAGGTGCTGAGCTTTTTGGAAAAGGAAGCCGCCTATCGCAACATCCACATCATCCTGCAGCTGCAGCCGGAGCTGCCTGCGATCATGGGCGATCATGGCCAGCTGCAGCAGGTCTTCCTCAACATTATCAACAACGCCATCGATGCGGTGGGCAACCATGGCGAAATCCATATCACCTCCTACCCGGGAGAGGGGAAAAAGGTCCAGGTGGCGATTTCCGATACCGGCCCGGGTATGTCGCCCGAGGTGCGGAAGCATATCTTCGAGCCCTTCTTCACCACCAAGATGGACAAGGAAAAAAGGGGGACAGGTCTCGGGCTTTCCATTACCTATGGCATAGTCAAGAAGCTGGGCGGCGAGGTGGAGGTGAGCAGCGAGCTGGGGGTGGGCACCACCTTTATACTTTCGTTCCCGGCTTATCAGGAAAACGGAGGGGGAGAGGCGCATGGCTGAGGTGAAGATTCTGGTGGTTGACGATGAGAGTGATTTTGCGACCACGCTTTCCGAGCGACTGGAGCTGCGAGGCTTTGCCGCGAAGGCGGTGTCCGGGGCCGAGGAGGGCATGGCCCTGCTTGCCTCCGGCTGGCGGCCGAACGTCGTCCTGCTCGACCTGATGATGCCCGGCATCGACGGGCTTGCCGCCCTGGATTTGTTCAAGAGGCATGATCCGAAGCTGCAGGTTATTATCCTCACCGGGCATGGCTCCACCGAGAGTGGAATTCTCGGCATGAAGCGTGGCCTCTTCGATTATCTCATGAAGCCGGTGGACATCGGCGAGCTGGTCGAGAAGATCCGGCAGGCGAGCGAAGTGGCCGCGAGCGGGGGCTAGGACGCGGGAGACGGGTCGATTCCATTTGACGACAGCCGGTTGCATGGGCTACAGTTGACCGATTGTCATTGTGGCCGTTCCCTTGTCATTTGCGGAGAATACTGAGCCTGTCGATGTTTACCCTCGCTACCTTCATAATCCTCGCCGGCGCCTGGCTCCTGCTTTCGGGCAAGTTCGATGCCTTTCATCTCGCCCTGGGTGGAATCTCCTGTCTGCTGGTGGCGCTCATCTCCCAGGACCTTCTTTTCCATGAGCGCAAGAAGGGCCTTGCCGCCAGGTGTGGCGAGGCGTTCCGCTTTCTTCCCTACTCCTGCTGGCTCCTCTATCAGATCATCGTCGCCAACTTCCATGTCATCCAGCTTGCCATCTCCCCGCGTCTCTGCGAGCGGGAACTCGACCCGCATATCTTCACCTTCAAGACCAGGCTGAAAAGCGATTTCGCCAAGTTTGTCCTGGCCAACTCCATCACCCTCACCCCCGGCACGGTGACCATCCGCATCGATGAGGATGTTTTTCACGTGCACGCCATCAGCCGCAAGGCGGCCGGCGATCTGGAGACCAGCGAGACGATGAGCGAAATGGAGCGCCGGGTGGCCTGGGTGTTCGAAGGGAGGGCGTGATGCACGGAAACATTGCCGACAGCGCCATGGAGTTTTTTTTCATCCTCTCCGGGGTCCTGCTTCTCCTCTTCATGTTCATGCCGCTCTACCGGGCCATCTGGGGGCCGACCGTCATCGACCGCCTGGTGGGGGTCAATGTGATCGGCACCAAAACCACGATCATGATCGTTCTCATCGGCACCCTCTACAACCGGGTGGATATGTTTGTCGATATCGCGCTGACCTATGCCTTGCTCAACTTCATCGCCTCCCTGGCCGCGGCCCGTTTTTTTCAGCGGCACAAGGAAGTCGGGTTGGCAGAGGACAGGGCGGGAGGGCAATCATGTTGAACATCGTGGTCATGGGCCTGATGCTGCTGGGCCTCTTCTTCTTTTTCGGCACCTCGGTGGGCATAGTGCGCTTCCCCGATTTCTATTCGCGCCTGCATGCCGCCGGCAAGGGGGATACCCTTTCCTCCATCCTCCTTCTCGCGGGCCTGGCCCTGTACAACCTCCACCACCTTTCCGTCGATGCCATCCTGGTGAGCGTGAAGATCCTCTTCATCATCGTCTTCATTTTCATTGCCAGCCCCACCGCCACCCACGCCATCATGGACGCGGGCTACGAGGCGAGGGTGAAGCACTGGGTCAAGCGGAAAACCCCGAAAGAGCCGTGGCCGGGCGAAGAGCGCCGCCGGCAGGAAAGACACCCCTAGGAGTTGTCATGAACTGGGATGCAAGCCTCCTCTGGCAGTTTGACGTGCTGATCATCACCATGGTGATCCTCTGCGCCGTGGCCGCCCTCACCGTCCGCGATCTGGTGAGCTGCGCCATCATCGGCGGCGCCTACAGCTTTCTCATGTGTCTGCTCTGGACGGAAATGCTCGCCGTGGATGTGGCCTTTACCGAGGCGGCGGTGGGGGCCGGGGTGAGCACGGTCCTTCTCCTCGGCACTGCCCTGCATATCAAGAGAAAATCCAAGGATTGACAGAGACCGGAAAGTGAAAAAGATCGCCCTGCTCATAACCCTCGCCGTGGGGGCGCTGCTGATTCTGGCAGCCGAGGATTTTCCCAGATGGGGGGACGCCCATGCCCCGGCCAACGACTACCTCTCCCCCTATTACATTGAAAAGTCCCTGGAGGAAACCGCCGTTCCCAACATCGTCACCGCGGTGCTTGCCGACTACCGCGGCTACGACACGATGTTTGAAACCACGGTCATCTTCTGCGCCGGCATCACGGTGCTCACCCTCCTGCGCCGGACCCAGCGGAAAGCCCCCAAGGCGGTCCGCCCGCGTCCGGCGCGGCAGGGGGCCGATGTCATTCTGCAGTCCGCCTCCCGGCTGCTCGTGCCGGTCATGCAGATTTTCGCTCTCTATGTGCTGGCCCTGGGCCATCACAGCCCGGGCGGCGGCTTTCAGGCCGGGGTCATCCTCGGCGCGAGCTTCATCCTCCTCGCCCTCTCCTACGACCTCAAGACCATGCTGGCCCGGCTTTCTGAAAATACGCTGCTCAGACTGAGCGCCCTTGGCGTCATCATCTATGCCGGCATCGGCGCCCTCTGCCTCCTGCTGGGCGACAACTTCCTTGCCTATGCGGCCCTGAAGGTGTTCGGCTTCAGCGAGGTGATGGCGCATTCGCACGGCATCCTGGGCGTCGAACTGGGGGTGGCGGTCACGGTCATGGCCATCATGTTTTCCCTTTATGTGGACCTCGCCTCCGGAGGCGACCTCGATGAAGGGCTGTGAAAAAACGGGAAAAATCCCGAATGAAGTCCGTTTCCCCATTCTTCATTCCTAATCCTTAGCTGCGAAAGCGCCCCATGGCCGACTTCCTCCCATACATCGTCGCGAAATACAACTACTGGGCCGCCCTTGTCCTGCTGCTCATCGGCCTCTATGGCATGATCGCCAAGAATAACCTCCTGAAAAAGGTTATTGCCATGTCGATCTTCCAGTCGGCCATCATCCTTTTTTATGTCTCCATGGGCGACAAAAAGGGCTCCACCATCCCCATCCTTCTCCATGGACACGGGGAGCATGGCGCCCTTGCCATTGATCCCAGCCAATACGCCAATCCCCTGCCCCATGTCCTGATGCTCACCGCCATCGTGGTCGGCGTTTCCACCCTGGGCGTGGCCCTGGCCGTCCTGCAGAAAATCCATCGGGTGCACGGCACCATCGAAGAAGACGAAATCCTGGAGAGCATCGAAGAATGACGGCGGCCCAGTTTCCCATTCTCATCCTGATCATTCCCCTGCTGGCCGCTTTTGCCATCTCGCTCTTCGGGGGCAGGCGTGACAAGCTGGCCTATGGCCTGCTGCTTGCCGCCATGTCCGGCTCCTTTTATGCGGCCCTGCAGACCCTGCTCCTGGTGCTGGAAACCAATATCCCCATCCATTACCGGCTGGGCGGCTGGGCGCCGCCCTATGGCATCGAGCTGGTCATCGACCACCTCAACGCCATGGTTCTCTGCCTGGTCAGCGGCTGCGCCCTCCTGACCGCCATCTATTCCCTGCCCACGGTGCGGGCGGAGATCCCGGACCGCATCCATCACTACTACACCCTCTATTGTCTGCTGGTCACCGGTCTGGCCGGCATGGTCGCCACGGGCGACGCCTTCAACCTCTACGTCCTTCTCGAGATCTCGGCGCTCTCCAGCTACGCCATGCTGGCCCGTGGCCGGGGCAACGCCTATTACGCCACCTTCAAGTACATCATCATGGGCACCATCGGTGCCTGCTTCTACCTGCTCGGGGTGGGCTACCTCTACATCAAGACCGGCACCCTGAACATGGCCGATCTTTTCCGGCTGCTGGCCGAGGAGGAGATGCAGCAATCCATCACCATCCGCATCGGCTTCATCCTCATCATGATCGGCATCTGGATCAAGATGGCCTTTTTCCCCCTGCACGGCTGGCTGCCCAACGCCTATACCCGCGCCTCCACCACGACCAGCTGCCTCATCGCCCCCCTGATGACCAAGGTTTCGGTCTACATCATGCTCCGGCTGATGTTCTCGGTTTTTTCCGTGGAGTTCGTCTACGGGGTCATTCCCTGGCATGAGCAGATAGTCTGGCTGGCCAGTCTGGCCATTGTCGCCGGTTCCATTTCGGCCCTGGCCCAGCGCAATCTCAAGAAGATGCTCACCTATATCATCGTCGCCGAGGTGGGCTATATGGTGGGTGGTGCCTGGCTGGCCAACGAGAGCGGCTTGGCCGGCACCGTCTATCACATCCTGAGCGACGCCCTCATGACCCTGGCTCTTTTCATGGCCGTGGGTGCCATCATCCACAAGACCGGGAAAAGCTCCTTCGCCGCCATGGAGGGCATCTTCCGCAAGATGCCGGTTACCTCCGCGGTTTTCGTCCTCGGCGGCTTCGCCATCATCGGCATCCCGCCGACCTGCGGCTTTTTCAGCAAATGGTACCTGATCAGGGGCGGCATCGAGACCGGGCAGTGGCTTTTTGTCGGGGCCCTTCTTTTTTCGAGCCTGATCAATGCGATCATCTTTTTCCGGCTCATCGAGCGCGCCTATTTCGGAGATCTTTCCGGCCACGGCCATGGCCCCCTGCCGGAACGGGACGAGGCGCCGGCCGTCATGCTGGTGCCCATGGTGGTGACCGCGGCGGCCCTGGTCATCATCGGTCTCTACACCAGTGAAATCATCGGGCGGATTGTCCTGTGGACGATCCCCGCCGGACTCTAACCCCGAGGCAACCAACCGACCCGCATGGAGCAGCTTCCCTTTCTTCCCGCCACCCCGGCCCTGGCCATCCTGGTTTCCCTTCTGGCCGTCCCGTGTATTTATCTCAGCGACCAGAGGCCCAATCTCCGCGAAGGGTGGACCTTTGCCGCCGCCTTTGCCAAGTTTTTTCTGATCCTCTCCATGGCGGAGTGGATCCTGGCCGGCAACACCCATACCTACGAGCTCTGCCGGATCCTCCCCGGAGTATCTCTTTCCTTCACGGTGGACGGCTTCGGCATGCTCTTCGCCCTGGTGGCCTCTTCCCTCTGGATCGTGACCACCATCTACTCCATCGGCTACATGCGGGGGTTGAACGAACACGCCCAGACCCGCTTTTTCATCTGTTTTGCCGTGGCGCTTTCCGCCACCATCGGCGTGGCCTTTGCCGGCAATCTCCTTACCCTCTATATTTTTTACGAGATTCTTTCCCTCTCCACCTATCCCCTGGTCACGCATCATCAGGACGAGGAGGCGCGTTCCGGCGGCCGCAAGTATCTGACTTACCTGCTCTCCACCTCCATCGGCCTGGCCCTGCCGGCCATGCTCATCACCTATACCCTGACCGGCTCCCTGGAATTTACCAGCATGGGCGTCTTTCCGGCCGATACCGCCAAGCCCCTGCTCACCATCTTGCTGCTGATGTTCATGTTCGGCTTTGCCAAGGCCGGGCTCATGCCCCTCCATTCCTGGCTGCCCGGGGCCATGGTGGCGCCGACCCCTGTCTCGGCCCTGCTCCATGCCGTGGCCGTCGTCAAGGTGGGGGTATTCAGCATCGTCCGGGTGCTCACCGGCATCTTCGGCATCGACCTGCTCGCCGCGACCAGCCTCAATACCCTGATCTGCGTCATCGCCGCCTTCTCGGTCCTCGTCTCGTCACTCATCGCGCTTTCCCAGGACAATCTGAAGCGGCGGCTGGCCTTTTCCACCATCGGCCAGCTTTCCTACATCATTCTCGGCGCCGGCCTCGCCTCGCGGCTGGGGGTGCAGGGGAGCATGCTGCATATCGCCATGCACGCCTTCGGCAAGATCACTCTCTTTTTCTGCGCCGGCGCCATCTTCGTCGCCACCGGTAAGAAGTACATCAGCGAGATGGTGGGCATCGGCAGGAGGATGCCGGTAACCATGTTCGCCTTTTTCGTCGGCTCCCTGAGCGTCATCGGGCTGCCGCCGGCCGGCGGGCTGATCAGCAAGTGGTTTCTGGTCCTGGGAGCCATGGAGGCCGAGATGTTTTGGGTGCTGATGGTCTATCTGGCGAGCTCCTTCCTCAACGCCGCCTATTTTCTGCCCATCGTCTACCGGGCGTTTTTTTGCAGCGAAGAGGAAGCACAGTTCGAAAGAAAGGTCGCCGAGGCGCCGCTCTGGTGCGTGGTCCCATTGGTGCTGACCGCCGCTGTTTCGGTGCTTTTCTTTTTCCATCCCCAACCCTTTTTCGACCTGGCCGTCATGGCGGTACAGGGCAGATAGCAACGGAGGAGCCGCATGACGCAGGATGAGGCCATAAGAGAACTTGCCCATGAGCCGGTACCCGGTTACCGGCGCGCATTCTGCATCGTTTTCGGGGCAAGCCTCGGCTATCTCGCGTTCATTTTTTTCATGAGCTGAGGGGAGTTTTCCGGTCAGGGAGCAACGATGAACAACGAAAAAAAGAACAACGGGAAGAAACATCTTTTCGACGCGCCGCAAAACGTTCAGCGCGTACTTTACGCCCTGTTCGCCTCGCTGGTCGCCAGCGTGGCGGTCGAACCCTTCATCCACAAACACCCGTATTTCCCCTGGGAGAAATGGCCGGGCTTCTATGCCACCTTCGGCTTTGTTGCCTGCGTACTTCTGGTGCTGGCGGCCAAATACCTCCTCAGGCCCCTGGTCAAAAGGGAAGAGGGCTATTATGATTGACCATATTCCTCCCGCCCCCGTCTTCATTCTGGGCGCCCTCCTCGTTCCCTTCCTGAAGGGCCGCCTCAAGGACGGCTGGCTGCTGCTTCTGCCGCTGATCAGCTTCGGCCTGCTGCTCGCCTCACCACCGGGAACGGAGATCGGCGCATCCTTCCTCGGTTTTGAGCTCGTCTTTTTTCGGGTGGACCGCCTTTCCCTGGTTTTCGGCTATATCTTCCACCTGATTGCCTTTATCGGCGTCATCTACGCCCTCAACTTCCGCGATGACCTTGAGTATGTCGCTGGCCTTGCCTATGCCGGCAGCGCCTTGGGCGTGGTTTTTGCCGGGGACTGGTTCACCTTTTTTGTTTTTTGGGAAATGCTCACCATCTGCGCCGTACCCCTGATCTGGGCCCGTCGCACCGGGGAGGCGCAGGCCGCCGGCTTTCGCTACCTCATGGTTCATGTGGGGGGGGGCTTGCTTCTGCTGGCCGGCATCGTCATGCACATCCATGAACAGGGGAGCGTGGCTCTCACCCACCTGGGCCTTTCCAGCCCGGCCACTTGGTGCATTTTTCTCGGCATGGGCATCAATGCGGCCTGGCCATTTTTGCACGCCTGGTTGCCAGATGCCTATCCCCAGGCGACCATTGCCGGCACGGTCTTCATGAGCGCGCTCACCACCAAGACCGCGGTTTACGCCTTGGCCCGCACCTTTGCGGGCACGGAAATTTTGATCTGGATCGGCGCTGCGATGACCGCTTTCCCGATTTTTTACGCGGTGATCGAAAATGACCTGCGCAAGGTGCTCTCCTACAGCCTCATCAATCAGGTCGGCTTCATGATGGTCGGTATCGGCATCGGCACGGAACTCGCCATCAACGGGGCCGCTGCGCACGCCTTCGCCCATATCCTCTACAAGTCACTCCTTTTCATGTCCATGGGCGCCGTGCTCTTCCGAACCGGCAAGATCAACGCCACCGATCTGGGCGGGCTTTACAAGTCCATGCCTTGGACCGCCTTTTTCTGCATCATCGGCGCGGCGTCCATTTCCTCCTTTCCCCTCACCAGCGGTTTTGTCAGTAAATCCATGGTGGTGGACGCCGCGGCGCAAGGGCATTACGCCATGGTCTGGCTTTTCCTGATCTTTGCCTCGGCGGGCGTTTTCCACCATTCAGGCATCAAAATTCCCTTTTTTGCCTTTTTCTCCCACGACGCCGGGCATCGGGTCAAGGAGGCCCCGGCCAACATGCTGGTTGCCATGGGGATTGCGGCTTTCTTCTGTATTTTCATCGGGGTTTGGCCCGGCTTTCTCTACGGCCTGCTGCCCTACCCGGTGGAATATGTGCCTTACACCGCTCCCCATGTGGTATTTCAGCTTCAGCTTCTGCTCTTCTCGGCCCTTGCCTTCACCCTGCTCCTGCTCTCCGGCATTTATCCCGCCGAGCTTCGGGCCATCAACCTCGATGTCGACTGGTTCTACCGCCGTGGCTGCTCTCTGACCTACGCCATGCTCGATGAGTGGCTGAACGGTCTCAACGCCTGGACCAACCGCACCTTTGCCCTGGGCATGACCAAAAGGCTCTCCTCCTTTTTTAAGGATGGTCCGGCCCGCCTCGTCATGGCCGTGGCCAGGCCGGCCTGGGAGCTCACCGGCATCGAGGACGAGGAGGGCAAGCGCGCGGAGGCCCGCTTTCTCGACCGTTTCCGGACAGGTTTTTTCAGTGTCGGCAGCGCGGCCTTCTTCGCGCTCGCGCTTTTCCTCCTGCTCTTCATCCTTCTTGCCGTCTGATTTGCGGGGCGCGGCAGGCGCGCCGGCGGGAGGCTGGTCAGCGGGCCGCCGCTAACCCCCCTTTTTTCTTGACATATTTGCTTGCGCCGTTGTAAGGGAAATGATGGATATAAAGGCAGATCAAGGAGTTATCCTGGGTCCTGCCGCAGCCTGTTGCAAGAGGGGGCAGTGAATATCATGCAAAAACAACGTGTTGGTTCGCAGTCCGGCTTCTCCTTGATGGAGCTGCTGATCGTCATGGTCATCCTCGGTCTCATCGCCTCCCTGGTCGGACCGAAACTTTTCGGCAAACTCGGCAAGGCCCAGCAGAAGGCGGCGAAAACCCAGATCGAGATGCTCCTCACCGCCCTGGATGCCTTCCGGCTCGACGTGGGGCGTTATCCCAGTCAGGAGGAGGGTCTGGCCGCCCTGGTGACCAATCCCGGCATTGAGAAATGGGACGGGCCTTACCTGAAAAAGGCGGTGCCCAACGACCCCTGGGGCAACCCGTACACATATCGCATTCCCGGCGAGCACGGAGAGCTGGATATCTACACTTACGGGCAGGATAACCAGCCGGGCGGGGAGAAGGAAAATGCCGATGTGGGAAGCTGGGAATAGAAGGCAGCCGCCGTCGCGGAAACGTCGGGCGCCTGCCGCGAGCCCCGGCAGAGCCTGGGCCGTCGCATAACCGGACCAAGGGCGCAGGGCGGCATTCGGGCTGGCAAACACTATGCGGAACGCCTTTTTTCACAAGAAAGAAAAAATTGGCACCTTGCTGGTCCAGAACGGCAAGCTGCAATCCACTCAGCTGGAGCGGGCCCTGGCCCACCAGGAGAGCGTTCCGCACCGCCTCGGGGAGATCCTGATCTCCCTGGGCTATATTGGCGAGGACGATTTGGCTGCCGTCCTGGCCGAACAGATCGGGGCCAGTATTCATACCCCCCAGGAAGGCGACCAGGTCGTCACCGCAAACATCTCCAGCAATTTCCTGCGTCTCAACCCTTTCCTCATGGTCCAGCGCGAGGAGGCCCCGGCCCTGATTCTGGTGGCCAGCGATCCTTTCAACAACGATATCCTCTCCGCCTGCGAGGCCCTGAGCGGCGGCGCCCCCTTTGCCCTGGAGCTCCTGTCCGATCCGAAGCTCAGGAAGAGCCTGGAAACGCATTTTTCCATCGCCGAACAGGGCGAGGGCGAGATTGTCATGGACGAGGCGGACATCGACAAGCTCAAGGACATGGCCACCGAGGCGCCGGTCATCAAGTATGTGAACAATCTCATCGGCTCGGCCCTCAACCGCCGGGCCAGCGACATCCACTGCGAACCCTTTGAAGATGGTCTGAAGATCCGTTTCCGGATCGACGGCATCCTCCATGATTTTGAAATCCCCCCCCATGCCATGCAGCCGGCCATCATCTCCCGCATCAAGCTGCTGGCCGGCCTCGATATCGCCGAGCGCCGCCTGCCCCAGGACGGCAAGATCTCCATGCGGGTATCGGGAAAGGAGATCGATCTGCGTGTCTCCTCACTGCCCACCGTCTTCGGGGAGGGGATCGTCATCCGCATCCTGGAGAAGGCCGCCATCATCCTCGACATGTCCTCCCTGGGCATGCCGAAGAAGATCGACGAGCAGTTCCGCAAGGCCATCGCCCAGCCGGACGGGATCCTGCTGGTTACCGGGCCAACGGGCAGCGGCAAGACCACCACCCTCTATTGCGCGCTTAACCACATCAACACCGGTAACAACAAGATCATCACCGTGGAAGATCCGGTGGAATACCAGCTGCATGGGATCAACCAGATCCAGGTCCGCCCGGATATCGGCCTCACCTTTGCCCAGGGGCTGCGCTCCATTGTCCGCCAGGATCCGGACGTGATCATGATCGGCGAGATCCGTGACCTGGAAACCGCAGAGATTGCGGTGCAGTCCTCGCTCACCGGCCACATGGTGCTGAGCACCCTGCACACCAACGACGCCGTTTCCGCGGTGATGCGGATGATCGATCTCGGCGTGGAGCGCTTTCTCATCGCCTCTTCCCTGCGCGGCGTCCTGGCCCAGCGGCTGGTGCGGCGGATCTGCCCGCACTGCAAGGTGGAGGAGGGGCGGCTGAGCGACACCGGCTTCAAGGCTCCGGGCGGGGAAGACTTTCCCCTTTACAAGGGGCGCGGTTGCGAGGCCTGTTCCGCCACCGGCTATACGGGCCGGATCGGCATCTATGAGTTTCTCGTCAGCAATGACGACCTGGCCCGGGGCATCACCAAGGGGCTTGATCTGGTCGAGTTGCGCAAGGTTGCGGAGGAGAGCGGCTTTGCCCCCATGTTCCGGGACGGCCTGGCCAAGGTGCGGGAGGGGCTCACCACCTTCAGCGAGGTGGTGCGGGTCTGCAGGGGAACCGAAAATGAGGAGCTTTAAATACGCCGCCCTGGATGGCGAAAACCAGCTCCAGGAGGGGATGGTCGAGGCCCTTGACCAGCAGGAGGCGGCCGCCCGCCTGAAGAAGCAGGGATACCGGCCGCTGTCCCTGCGGGAGCAGCGGGGAGGTGGGTTTTCCCTTGCGGGAGTGCTGGGCCGTTTTCGGCAGGAGCGTCTCACCAGGCCGGATATAGATTTTTTCACCAATCAGATCGGCTTGCTGCTGCAGAGTGGCCTGGCCCTGGACCATGCCTTGCGGGTCATGAAGCGGCACAGCAAGAAAGCGGCCTTCCAGAGGTTTGTCGGCGAGCTGGAGCAGAAGATCAAGGAAGGAAAATCCTTTTCCCAGGCGCTGGCCGATTACCCCAACTTCTCGCCCATGTACCTCAACATTGTCCGGGCCGGCGAGGAGGGGGGTATCCTCCCCGCCATGCTGATGAAGATCTCCGGCTATCAGGCGGCCTTCCAGGAGTTGAAGCAGTATGTCATTTCCGCCTCCATCTATCCGCTTTTCCTGCTGGTGGTGGGACTGGGCGCCATCATCCTTCTGCTGACCACCATCCTTCCCAGATTCGAGATTCTTTTCGAGGGGATGGGCCAGGAGCTTCCCGGACATGTCTCCCTGCTCATGGCGGTGGCAAAGGCGATCAGCAGCCATCCTTTTCTGGCCGGCCTGGTTCTGCTCGGCCCGCCCGTCGGCCTGGCGGCGTACCTGAAAACCCCGGACGGGAGGGCGCAGTTCGACCGCTGGTCGCTGAGGATTCCCGTGCTTTCCGGCTTTGTCCGCAATCTGGAAACCACCCGGATCTTCCGGACCATCGAGGTGCTGGTCAACAATGGGGTGCATCTTGCCTCGGCGCTCAAGATCGGCAGCGGCGTGGCGGTGAACGCCGAATACCGGCGCCTGCTCAACAACGCCACCCGGGCCCTGAAGGAAGGGCGCCGGATCGGGCAGCGTCTCGGGGATGAGAAGCTTTTCCCCGAACTGGCCACCGAACTTCTGGCCATCGGCGAGGAGTCGGGCCGGGTTGGGGAGATGTGCGGCCAGATCGCCGATCATTTCGAGCAGGAGCTGAAAACTAGGATCAAGCGTTTGACCGCCATGGTGGAGCCGGTCTTTATCCTTCTCATCGCGCTGGTGGCGGGCTACGTGGTGGTTTCCATGCTCTCGGTCATCCTCAGCATCAACGACATCGCCGGCTGAGGGCATGGGCGGCGCACACGGCGGAAGGGAAGAGCTGGGCCGGCGGGGGTTTTCCCTGATCGAGCTGCTCCTGGTACTGGCCTTGCTGGGAATCGTTGCCGGCGTGGCGGCCCCGGCCACCGGCCGCTTTCTCGACACCCTGCGTTTCCGGGAGCAGAACGCGGAACTGCTGGCCGCCGTACGCTACGCGCGGCTCATGGCGGTGGGCAAGGGCCGGCCGGTGCGGCTTTCTTTCCTGGCCGGCCAGCAGGCGCTTTCCCTGGCCGGCGCGGTGAGCAGAACCATCCCCATCAGTGGGGAGCTCGAAGTGGCGTTCACCCCGGAGGTCTTGACCTTTTATCCTGACGGGCTGGCTACTCCCGGCCGCCTGGAGACGAAGAGCGGCCGCCGCTCCGCGGAGTTTCTCGTCGATCCGCTGACCGGGATTCCCGAGCCGCAGGAGTAGGGCCATGGGGCAGGAATGCGGGGCGGGAGGAGAGGGGACAAGGCTTTTGGGCAGGCGCGGCCGGCAGGGTTTCACCCTGTTTGAGCTTCTGGTGGCCGTGGTGCTGCTCGGCATGATCAGCACCATGCTCTATTCGGTGCTCAATGTCGGAATCGCTTTCAGCCGCAAGGGGGAGGAGCAGCTTGCCCGCCTGGCCCGCGAGCAAAGCCTGCTCGACCTGCTCCGCCGGCAGGTGGCCTGCGCCTGGTATGATCAGCGCCAGAACAGGGTCCGGATCTCCGGGGAGGAGAATCTTCTCCGGATTATCACCCGGCAGCCGCTGCTGAACAGAAGCGCCGGCACTGTGCTCGCGGTGTTTCGCTACGATGAGGGTGCGCAAATCCTCTATTATCTGGAAAGGAAAGATTATTACAACAGCAAGTATGGAGAGGAGTACCGGCCGGAGCCGAGCGAGATGGAGCCGCTCTATCGCGCCAGAGAGGGCTTTTCTCTCGCCTGGGATGCGGAAGAGGCCACGGTGAGCGCCGTGGTGGGGCAAAGGGAATATCTTTTCTCGGCCAAGAGTCAGGCGCCGCCGAAAAGCAACCCCTTTCTCCTGAGGCGGTAGAGGCGATGCGGAGGCAAAAAGGTTTGCGCACGAGCAAGCACAGGGAGCACGGCTTTACCCTCCTTGAGGTGCTGGTCGCCGTGCTTCTGCTCAGTCTGGCCTATGTGGCGGTGCTGCAGAATTTTTCCCAGTCGCTCGCCAATATTTTTCACCTGGAGAGCCGGCGCGCTGCGGACCTGGCTGGGGTGAGCGCCTTTGCCGGGCTGTTGCGCACCCCGGCGGAAGGGGAGGAGCGCGTGGTGCTCGAAGGCGAGGTGCTTGTCGAGGGGCAGAAGTTTCTGCTAAAAAAAATAGTGAGTGAAGACGGCATGCTGGAAACCGTAGCCCTGGAAAGGCGCTGAAGGCGAGGCACTCCATGACCCTGAAGAAAAAAGCGGCGCTGGCCAACAATCAGGGCTTTGCCCTGCTGGTGGTGATCGTGGTCCTTTTGCTCACCAGTTTTCTCGCCTCGCAGCTGATCCTGGCCGTGCGTACCGAACAGCGCATCGCCTTCAATGCCAGGGAGCGCAACCGGGCCGCCCTGCTTTCCGAAGCGGGGGTCAATATCGCCCTCTTCCGGCTCATGGACAAGCCCATCTCCCTCGAGGCGGAGGAAGAATTCGGCGCTCTGCGGGCCGGCCAGCAGTATGCGTCCTATCTGGAGAGCGGCAGGGTCACCTACCATGCCGCCAACGAGTCGGGCAAGATAGACCTCAATGCGGCGCCGGCCCGTTTGCTCGAGCTCTTTTTGCAGTATCACGGGCTGTCCGGCGAGGAGGCGGCGATAGTCGTCGATTCGCTCCTTGACTGGGGCGACAGCGATCCCCTGGCGCGGCTCAATGGCGCCGAGCAGGAATACTATCTGGGGCTGCCGGAGCCCTACATCCCCAGGAACGGCAAGATAGAGGATCCGGGCGAATTTTTTCTGGTCCGCGGCACCGGCGCCCTGGAAGGCAGGCTTGACCCGCTGGAGGTGTTTACGGTGAGCAATCCGTTGAAAAAGATCAATTTTAACAGCCTGCCCCCGGCCATGCTCGATTTTGTCGTGGCTGGCGATGCCGGGCGGCTTGCCGCCTATCATGAAGCGCGAGCGCTTCAGCCCACGCTCAACGCGGCGCAGGCCAGGCAGATCCTCGGCGATGAGCGCTATCTTGAGCTGGAGCCTTTTCTGACCTATGAAGACGGGGCCGGTCGGATGTACACCATCACCGCCACCGGCGAGGCAGGATTGGCGCCGGCGGCGGAAGGAAGCGACGAGGAGGCCGGGGTACGGGTCACCGTGCAGGCCTTGGTGCGCTTGCTTGCCAACGGCTATCAGATCCTGGCCTGGAAGGAGCGATACACATGAGAGGGGTGGAAATGCTGGTCACGAGTCAGGGGCTGACCCGGCTCGACGGCAGTGGCGAGGTGGGCGCCAGGCCGGAAAAGCCAGGTGGCAGGCTGGCCCGATTTCTCGGAACGGTGGGTTTGAGTCCCAATCAGGAGGCGAGCGCGGTGACTCTTTATGTCGCCGAGGAGCTGCTGTTTTGCAAAAGCTTTCTGCTGCCGGCGAGAACGCCGGCCGTCAGGGAGGCGATCCGCTATCAGCTTGACCAGCTGCTGCCTTTTCCGGAAGAGTCCTACCTGTACAGCTATACCACCGAACGGGAGGAAAAGGGGACCAGGGTCATGCTTTACGCCCTGGACCGCGAGCGCATCGAGCCGCATCTCCAGGAATTGAGCGGCAGCGGGCAGGCCATTGCCGGTCTTTTCCCGCTGAGCCACCGCTATCTCACCCGCGACAGGCGCAAGGAGTCCTGGACCCTGCTTTTGCCTGGGCCAACGGGGAAATTGTGCGTCTTCGGCAAGGGCCGGTTGCGGGAGCGGCTGCTCTGCACGGCGCAGCCGGACCTTGCCGAGGCGAGGCTGCTGGGCGGAAATGAGAGTGTTTTTTTGCCGGGTCCGGAAGCGGAAAGCGGTTTTGGCGATGCCGAGGGCCTGTTGGCCCAAGAGGCCATGGGCAAGGATTTCAACCTGCTGCCGGCCTCCTTCCGGCGGCCTGATTATTTCAAGCTCTTTGTCAGCGGCCTGGTCCTGCTCAATGTCTTTTGTCTCTTTTTGCTCCTGGGGGTCAAGGAATACCGTTTCCGGCAGAGCAGCGCCCGGGTGGATGCGGAGATAGCCAAGCTGCAGCCGGCCATCAAGAAGCTCTCCTCCTTGAGCGGGCAGGAGCAGGAAGTGGGGAAGGCCATCGCCCGCTTTGAGGAGTTGGGAAGAAATCCCGACCTCATCGCCATGTTCTCCCATCTGACCGCGAAGCTGCCCGCCTCCGCCTATCTTGACCAGATCCGGATGGAGAAAAAGAACAGCGCCATCTTCATCGACGGCTATGCCGATGATATGACCGATCTTTCCCAGCAGTTGCAAGGGCTTGGAGAACTCCGCCTGCGTTCGACCAGCCGGCGGAACAACAAAAACTATTTTCAGTTGGAGCTTACCCTGCCGTGAAGCAGCTCATTGATTTTTTCAACCGCTTTGAGCGCCGCCATCTGCTCATCGGCCTGGCGGCCCTGCTTTTGCTCCTGAACCTTGGCCGGTGGGGCTGGGGCTATTTCAGCGCCCGCCAGGAGGAATTGCAGGGGCGGATGGACCTGCTGGCGCAATACCAGGAGGCGGTGCTGGACCTCCCCGAGGTGGAGCGCAGGGCAGCCCTCCAGCGCCGGCAGCTGCAGCAGCTGGAGGCCCTCCTTGTCAGCGGAGACAGCGAGGAAAAGGTCGCCTCCACCATGCAGATCTTTCTGCAGTCCCAGATCAGCAAGGCAGGGCTTGAGCCGGAGTTCATCCAGCCGGTGCGTTCCCCTCTGCGGGGCGGACAGGACTCCGACCGGCAGGGACACGGAGATGTTGCCATCAAGATCCGGATGTCCGGCTCCCTGAATGATTTTGCCAAGTTTCTGCAAATGGTCTACACAAGCAACCAGCTCTTCCTGATTGAAAATTTCACCATCAAGCCCTTCGGGCAGGGAGAGCTGAAAATCTTCATGGAGGTGCGTGGCTACTACAAAATCAGCACCGGAGAGGGGCAGCCGGCATGAGGGGGAAATTCGTCATCACACTTCTGCTTTTCCTCCTCCTGCTTGCCCAGGTGGGCGCCATGGTGGTCATCCTGGCGCCTGACGAGAAGCCGCCGGCCCTTCCGGCCAAAGAGGGGCTCGACAAGGAAAAACCGGTCCCGGCGGCGGGCAAGCGGATTGCCCTGCAGCCAGCGCCGCCAGCCCGCCTGCCCGATCTCCACGAAGGCTATATTTTCAATGCCGCGCGCAGCTTCAAGGCCGGGGGGGCGGAAACGCCCGGCCAGAAGGTGGAGAATATCGATCTGGCCAAGATCCAGTATACCGGCTCGATCATCACGGCAAAGAGCACAAAGGGGCTGCTCAGCCATCCCACCGGCGCGGCCCCGGCCCAGGTCCAGATCCGGGGCCGCGCGCCTCTCCCCATGGCGCCCAGGCAGGGTTTCCTGCAGGTGGTGGTTGGCGATAGCGTGGGCGGCTATAAGGTGACGGAGATTCTGCCGGAGAAAATTGTTTTCAGCCGTGGCGGCGAAAAGATAGAAAAGCTCCTTTACGAACGGAACAAGGTCAGGGCAATCCCTGCCGCACCCGCCGCCCCTCCCGCTGTCATTGAGCAGCAGAGTCCGGCGCCTGCGTCTGTGGCGGTCCCGAATCCTGGCGGAGGTGAGCCTCCACCGGTGGTGTCCGGCAACGGCGAACGGCCGGCGGCATCAGGCGAGCCGCCGGCAAACCCCTTCGCGAATCCGCCCACCGGGGAGCAGCGGCCGCCCGCGGCCGCGCAACCGGCAAGTCAGCCAGTCGCCCCGCTCCAGCCCCCGGCGATTACGCCGCCTGTGCCGCCGCCGACAACCCGGCAGTGGGTGATTCCTGGAAAACCGCAGCCCGCTGGGAAGTAGAAAGGCAAGCGGTGGAGGGGCCTTTTGTGTCTCCTGAAAAAGCGCGGCAGAGAAGCGGCGCGGATTTGTATGTATAACATATTGAAAATTTGCAAGAAAATAGCGTATCATAAAAAATGTCTGCAACCGCAAGAGGATCCTCTTCCATGAAGCGTCTTGAGATTCTGTTCGCCATAAGTCTTTTTCTCCTTTTGTTTGGCGTGGCCTGCAGCCCGCAGCCTCGAACCACGCCCTGGGTCGATCTGCAGGGGGTCAGCGCAGAGGTGGAAAAAAGCAGCAAGCACAACCCGGTCCTGGAGGCGGATGAAAAGAAAGGGCCGCCCAGGCCGCGGGTCACCGAGATGACCGACGCCAGGCCCGGCGGCAACGAATATCTGCAGAACGCCGGGGCCGCCGGCAGGGCGCAGAGACCGGCAGGGGACGAGGGCGGGGTCATGCTCAATTTTGACAACGCCGATATCTACGAGTTCATTCAGGCCATCACCGAAGCGCTCAATATCAATTACATCGTTGACCCCAAGGTGAAGGGGACCGTCAATATCCGTTCCGGCCAGAAGATCGGCAGCGAGCAGCTCTTCGGGGTTTTTCTGAAGATTCTGCACATCAATGGACTCGATGCGCGCAACGAAGGGGATTACTACTATATCCATCCCGCCAAGGGCGGGATGCCGGAACGCGTCTATGGAGCCAATGAGGCCGGGGCGCTAGGCGAATCCTCCCGCATGGTCATGCAGATCATTCCCGTGGTCCATCTCGCCTCGGCCGAGGCGCAAAAGCTCATCGAGCCCTATCGCTCCGAAGCGGGCACCCTCTACAATCTTGCCAGTCAGAACACCCTGATCGCCTATGACTTCGAGAGCAAGATTCTTGACATGGTCAGTGTGCTTGCCCGGCTGGACATTTCGCCGCTTTCGGCGATGAAGGTGCGGCTGGTCCGGGTGGAAAATGCCCCGCTTTTCACCCTGCGCGACGAGCTGCAGGAAATCCTTGCCGCCCTCGGCATCAACCCCAAGGACCACGAGGGCGTCACCCTCATCCCCCTGGAACGGGTCAACTCACTCCTCCTGGTCAGCAAGAGCGACCAGCTGCTGGAGAATGCCGACCGCTGGATCAGGGAGCTCGATGTGGTGCCTGTGGAAGGGCGCGACAATATCTATTTTTACAATGTCCGCAATTCCGTGGCCTCTGAGCTTGCCGAGCTGGTCACCTCGCTGATCGAGGGAGACACCACGCCGAAAAAAACAGATGTTTCCACGCCAAGCAAGAGTGAATCGACAACGGCCTCGCTCTCAGGCCTTGCCAAGACCGAGGAGAAAGACGAGTCCACCAAGCCGGCTGCCGCCAGCGCCACCGCCTCCCTGGCCCGGCCGGCCGCCAAAAAAACCAGCGGCCGCGAGGGCAAGGGGGCGAGCCTCCGGTTTGCCGGCGAACCGCTTCTCCTGGCCGACGACAGCCGCAACATCATTCTGATCCGCGCCCTGACCCCGGATTATACCCGCTTGGTCAAACTGCTGGAAAGACTGGACAACCTCCCCCGTCAGGTGCTCATCGAGGTGCTGGTGGCGGAGGTGACCCTGGACGGGTCATGGGAGTTCGGCATTGAATGGGCCTTGAAAAACAACAAGCTGAAGATAAACGACTCGCGCTACAGGCAAACTCTGGGTACCGATTTTACGAGCGTGGTGGAGGACGCGGCAGGCGGCTTCACCTACACCATTTTCAACAGCATCAACGACCCGGTGGGGTTGCTCAATGCCATTGCCTCCGAAACGGATGTCTCCTTCCTCTCCTCCCCCCAGATCCTGGTGCTGAACAACGAGGAAGCCAGCGTCAATGTCGGTGATCAGGTCCCCATCGTCACCACCCAGACCGAACGGACCAGCACGGATGACCCGATTTATGACAAGACCGTGCAGTACAAGGATACCGGTACCATTCTCAAGGTCACCCCCCGCATCAACTACGACGGCGTGATCATCCTCGATATCAATCAGCAGGTGAGCCAGGCCACCGACAAGCGCTATTCGGATATCAACTCGCCCACCATTTCCACGCGTGAGCTGAAAACCAAGCTGGCGGTGAAGGATGGCCAGTCCATCATGATGGGAGGGCTTATCTCCAAAAACACCACCGACAACGAGAGCAAGGTGCCCATCCTGGGAGACATCCCTCTGCTGGGCTGGCTTTTCAAGTATCAGAAGCAGGCCACGGCCAAGACCGAGCTGCTGGTGATGATTACCCCCTATGTCATCGAGTCCGATGATGTCCTTGCCCAGTATGTGAAAAAATTCCAGGAGAAGATGGGGGGCCTGCGGCGGGAGATTGTGGAACCACCCAAGGAAGAGAAGGCCCCCTCAGAAGAATAAGCGCACCTGGCTACCCCGGAATGCCCGTGTCAGGTGAATACTTCTCTGTACACATAGTCGTACCCCTAGTCGTTATTTAGCATACTAGGGTGTCCGGTTCAATTGGGGTCAACTACAGTCGCTCACTTTACGGTCAAATGGACAGGGCCATTGTGATCCATCAATCTCGGGAAGAGCGTCTTGTCCCCGCTGCCTATGTCAATCTTGTCGTCAACCCCCACCTGCAGTGCGCCTGAGGCAGATTACCCCTTCATTTCTTCTCTGCTTTCTCCTCATACCTGCTAAATAATTCTGGATTCAATCCATCCAAGTCCCCCTCAATCCCGCGACTGAGTTCCAGGAAATAAACCTCCCCACCGGCTGATCATCATACAGGCGGTGGAGTATTCACTTGTTGGCTATTTCAACTCCAAATTCTTTCCAAACGGCAGGGTCGTCCGTCATGTAAAAAACCGGTTCCATTTTTCGGTGCTCTATAATATCGGTTATGCCATCGACAGTAATGACTTCATACGAAGGGTATCCCTTGGGAAACCCTTCGGGTGGATTGTCAAGCTTAAGAGGGTGTTTCCCGCGAGCTATCCCTGTAACTTTTTTTAATCTGAAAAAACTATCATCTTTCTGTAGTGTGAAATTGGCAATGCGTTGACCGGGGTAGGCGTAATAGTCCATAGTGACTTTTAGTTCATTTCTTAATAACCCTTCCGGTACATCAAACCATTTGGGTAGTCTTGACTCTGGGGCTAGGATAAAGCTGGACTCCATGCATCCAGAGATACCGGTTGCCATAAAAACGGTCAAAATAACCCTGATGATATATTTCTTCATGAGAAAAGCCTTATTCGGTTTTTAGTTAAATATTATGGTTGAGTGAAAAATCCGCTATTGCACTGGTTGCAAGGCTTGGTTCCTCCTAACAAGCTAGGAATCCACGATGAAGCATTACATTCATTCGCCTTGTAGCAATTGTCGTGTTTTAGACAGCGCTCTCCAACGCAAGCATCCGCGGCTGGGCCCACAGGCCATGGCAATGAGCATTTATTGTCTTGCTCCCAAAAACCATCCCACACATTTCCGTTGGGCTGGCTAAAAACATCTCCCAAATTAAACACGTGAGCGGCAACCAAGAAGATCGCCCCGCCAAGCAAAGGGTCTATTTTTCCTGTCGGGTCGGTCCGTAACACCGAATTGTTCCCAACATACCGATACAAATTCACATCCCAGCCGGCAAACCCAATGGGATCCTTGGAAATAAACCTCCCCACCTGCGGGTCATAATACCTAGCCCGGTAGAAATACAAGCCGGTCTCCTGATCCCACTCCCTGGCCGTGTAACCATAGGGCTGCTTCACCTCGCCGCCGTGGTGCTGCATGCTGCCGAAGGAGTCGTATTGGTAGGATTGTACCACATGGCCCTTGGCATCGGTAAGGCTTACGATACTGCCCAGACCGTCGGCATGGTAGAAGTAGGTCCTGCCCTTCTGCTCCATGGCCAGGGGTTCGTCAATGCCCGGGCCGTGTACGAAACGGCTGATCATCCGCGTACCGTCCTGATCGTGCCCATGCAGTGTTTTCTCATCCTTGCCGCCGCTTTTGATTTCCAGGATGATGTCCTCGTTGTCGTAGACATAGGTGTATATCTTGCTCTCAAGCCGGCCGGCCTCGACCTCCTCCACCTTTTTCTCGACCCTGCGGCCAAAGGGATCGTACTTGAAGGAGACGGTCCTGATCCCGTCCCGTTCCGCCTTGGTCGCCTTGGCCAGCCGGTTTTCGTAGTCATACTCGTAGGTCCAAGGGCCTTTGGCGACCATGTTGCCGTCGAGGTCGTATTGGAACGACGTCCTTCTCGCGGAAAGGAGTTCATTGAGCTCGTTGTAGCGGTAGGTGTCCCTGCGGTCCGGCCCGGTCAGGCGATTGCCCACCGGATCGTAGCTGAAGCGCTCCGCCCTCTGTTCCTGGCTCCATTCCTGGTATCCGAAACTCTGCATCGGCAAGGCCTGGAGCAGTTGGTAAACCGCATCGTAGGTGTAGTCATAGCGAGTGTCTCTGTGAGCGAAGTCATCCATGCTCACGGCCTTGGAGAGCCGGTTGCCAACGGCGTCGTGGGTGTAGCTGAAGGCGTTGGCGGTTTCCCCTCGGCCGCGACGTCCTGCGGCCTGGGCCAGGATTTCGATGAGCCGGCCCACGGCGTCGTAAGTGTATCCGGTGCCGACTCCGTTGGGAAAGGCAAGACCCACCCGGCGGCCCAGCTTGTCGTAACCGAAGGAGAACTCGCCCAGGAAGCTGTCCATCCCGATGAGGCGGTTGGCCTCGTCGTAGCTGTATTCCACCACCTTACCTTCCGGCGTGGTCATTTTGCTCCGGTTGCCCAGGGCATCGTACTGATAGCGGATGGTCCGCTGGTTGGAATCGGTGATTGCGGTGAGCCTGCCCAGGGTATCGTAAGTCATGCCGTAGCCGATGTGCTGGTTGGCCGCGTAGATCAGGCGGCCTAAAGCATCGTACTTGAAGAGGACCTGGTTCTGGTCCGGAAAGACCTTGGCGAGCAGCCGGCCCATGGCGTCATAGCTGTAGGTGGTGGTCCTTCCCTGGGCATCGGTGCGGCTGATGAGGTTTCCTTTTGCATCGTACTGGTAGGTGACCTTCGCGCCCAGCTGATTGCTCTCCTCCACCAGGTGGCCCAGGGAATCGTACTGGAACCAGGTGGTGTGGCCGTTGGCGTCGGTAAGGGTGGCAGGCTGGGTTTTCTGGCCGGCCCCGCAGGTAGCGCAGCCGGCCTCGGCATAGGTCAGCGAGGTGGTCTGCCCCAGGGCATCGGTGATCTGCACCACACGGTGGGCGTAATCGTACACATGGGCGGTGGTGTTGCCGTTGGCATCAGTCACCGCGGTGCGGTTGCCGTTTTGATCATAGCCGAAGGTGGTGGTCTGGCCGAAGGGGTCGACCACCGTGACGAGGTTGCCTGCCTCGTCGTAGCCGAAGCTGGTGGTCTGGCCGTTGGCATCGGTCTGGCTGGTTACCCTGCCGGCGGCATCGTAGGTCAGGCTGGTTTGGGCGCCGGCAGGATCGGTCAGCACGGCGAGGTTGCCCAGGGCGTCGTAGGCCAGGGTGATGGTCTGGCCCGCCTGGTTGGTGATGCTGCTGATCCGGCCGCCGGCGTCATAGGTGTACTGGGTGGTGTTGCCGGCAGCATCGCGGACGGAAAGCAGATTCCCCTTGTTATCATAGCCGAAGTCGGTGGTGTCGCCGCTGGCATCGGTGATGCTGGTCACCTGACCGGCCTCATTGTAGGTGTAAGTGGTTTTATTGCCCAGCGGATCGATGGTCCACAGCATGTTGCCGTTGGCATCGTAGCCGTGGGTGGTGGTGCTGCCGTCCGCCTCGGTCTTGCCGAGCAGATTGTGGTTGTCGTCATAGGTGTAGGTGATGGAATTGCCGGCCGGGTCGGTCTTGGCCAGCATATTGCCCTGGGTGCTGTCAAAGGTGAACTGCCAGACCGAGCCGTCCTTCTCCGTGACCAGCGCGGTCTTCACCTCATCCGTGGCGGTCGGGTAGGTGATGCTGCGGGACTTGCCCTCCGGATCGGTGGCGGTTTTCACCCTATGCTGCTCGTCGTAGGTATAGGTGGTGGTGTAGCCGGAAGCATCGGTACGGGAGACGAGGAAGCCGTCGGCGTCATAGGCATGGAGCCAGTTGCCGCCGTCCGGCATGGTGAGCTTGGCGAGGGCGTCGCCTTCCACCAGGAAGTTATAGTTCTTGCCGTCAGGATCGCTGATCTGCGCCAGTCTGCCGTTCAGGTCGAACAGGAATTCCGTAACCCGGCCCACAGAATCGGTGATGCTGGTCAGCATGCCGTAGTCGTAAGAAAATTGCATGGCATTGCCGTTGCGGTCGACAATGGCGGCCAGGTTGCCCGCCTGGTTGAAGCGGTATTGCAGCCCCGCCCTGGTGGTGCGGGTGAAGGTGTTGTCGTTGTTTTTAACCAGGGAGGCATAATCGCCGGCCGGCGCAACATAGGCGCCATCCACCAGACTGTAGAGTCTATCGGTACTGTTGGCGGTGCGGAGCAGCACGGAGCCGTCGGCATTTTCCGTGACATTGATTTCATAACTGTGCGCCCAGCCAAGCCCCAGAGGGCCGAGATGCCGGCTGAGGCTGTTGTAGTAAATGGCCATGGCCGTGTTCAGGCCGGTGCCGCCGGTGCTGAACAGCTCCTGCTCGTGGGACAGGTTGCCGTTGGCGATGTTGGCCCGTGAGCCGAAGATTATCGTCAAGCAGCCGCCGCTATTGCTGATGCGGACAGGCAGGGTGGCGTCATCCTCGCAATTACCGTCCTCGGTTTCCGCATGGAGGGTGGCGGTATAGGTGCCGCTGTCCAGAATCCTGCCGCTGCCGTCCTTGCCATTCCAGAGCACCGAAATGCTCTTGCCGGTGCCGGTGAAGATGCGGCCGGCGACATTCATGGACCAGTTGATGCCCTTGCCGGACGAATCGGTGATGGTGGCGTTGAAGGTGGTGGTCCCGCCCGCCACGGCGTTGATCGTGGCATTGGAGCCGGTGAAGTCGATGATCTTTGTGTCACAGCAGTCATCCGGGGTTGTGGCATCGCAATCGTTGTTTATGCCGTCACCGCAGATTTCCGCCAAGCCCGGATGGGCCAATTGTTCGGAATCGTTGCAATCAACCGGGCCGCATTTTTCGCCATCTGGACTGAAACCATCGCCATCGTTATCCGTGCATGCCGCCAGGCACTGTGGTTGCGTCGCGCATGGTGCATCAGCGCAATCCGTAACATTATTGCAGTCGTTATCCAGGCCATCTCCACAAATTTCCTGGGCCGCTGGGTTTACTGCCGGATCGTTGTCGTTGCAATCAAGGCAGACGTAAAAGCCGTCGTTATCAGCATCCGGCACACTGGCCGGCGGAAAATAATAATCAGCAAAAACATCCACATGCACCGTCGGTGCCGTCGTGTACTGACCGAGGTTCACGCCTTCAAGGGTGCCTCCTTGCTTGAAATATTTGCTGATGGTTATAAACCGGGTTCCATCGGTATTGCGGAACACCTGCATGCCATACCACGAGGCAAGGGAAGCGAGTGCCGATTGGAAGGAGTCGGGCGTCTTGTTATAATAGCTGCCGCTGATCTGCGAGGAGCTTTTGACAACCTTGCCGCCCGCGCAGGTGAGGTCCGTGGCGATGTAGTTGTATGGCGGGCCGGCAGCCGAACATTTGTCCGCGACATATTCGGTGCCGATGACGGTCGAAAGACCGGGTGTGCATGTTCCGACGGCATGAGCATGAGCCGGAATGCCGGCCACGGTCAACAAGGCTATGCCAGCCAGGCCGCATGCGCGTTTTGCGCTTGCCAGAATAAAGCGTAGTGAAAACATTTTGCCCCCTCCCTGAAGTTCACAACCAAAAAAGCCCGTCTTCTGGCCGAAGACGGGCTGGTAATTCAACTTCCTTCCCCCGTTCGGCAACCCGGCTGCCAGCTTGCGGCCCGTGGTTTTGCGTCTCCGGATTCCTTCTGGTTTGCCGGTCGCGTTTTGTCAGGGTAGGGGAATCTGAATGTCAGGTCAAGAAAAAATGTGTTAGGCTTTTCGCGCTGCTGCCGATTCGCAGGGTATTGGCAGTGACGCAATGGGCTTCACCCTCTTATCTCCCCCCTGCGGCCCTCGCTTTGAACAGGTCGCGCTATACCACAGCGGACTCCTCGGCCCGTCTCCCGGCGTACGCTGCCCTGTCGAAGATAAAAAAAAGCCCGGCGTGAGCCGGGCTTTTCGGAAGAGAGAGGGAGTTGAATCAGCGCTAGAGAATTTTGGGTTGCAACAAGATAACGAGCTCTTTCTTTTTGGTCGATTTTGCCTCGTAGGAGAAAAGCCTTCTCAGGCCGGGGATGTCACCCAGAAGCGGAACTTTGGTGATGTCGTTGCTTTCGACATTGTCGATGAGCCCGCCGACCACCAGCATGTCGCCGTTTTTCACCTTAACCATGGTGCTCATCTCCCGGACGTTGACCCTGGGCAGCTGAACCGTGAGTCCGGCAAAGCTTTTTTCATCTATTTCGCCATTGAGGCTCGAAGTGACCGGGGTCATGCTGAGAATGATTTCATCGTTCTCAAGGATGGTGGCAACAACGGACATCCCCAGGCCGGACATCACGCTGTTGGTGGTGACGCTGGTCGACACGGTTCCCTCGTCCACGGTGGTTTCCACTTCCTCGATGAAGCGGATGTTTTCGCCTATGCTGATCAAGGCTGGCTGCCCGTTCATGACGCTGATCTTGGGATTGGCCAGAATGTTGGTGGGGCCCTCCTTTTCCAGAGCTCCGATCAGCACCTCGAACGGGCTGCCAAGTGCCGTCACTTCGCTGACCATCCGGGCGGAATCCGTCGGGCTGTAGATTATGCCGTTGGGGCCGAACATTTCAATGCCAACCGAGGTGTCGAGCAGGGATTTCCAGTTGATGCCCTTTTTCTCGCTGTTGTCGATGATCACCTCGACGATTTTCGCCTCGATGGAAACCTGGCGGTAGAGTTCCTTTTTCAGGTTGTCAAAATAGACTGCGATCTTTTCCACCAAGGGTCTTGGGGCGGTCACGGTGATCAGGCCAATGGGCTTGTCGATGGTGTAATAGCCTTTCCCAGCCTGGACGTTGCGTTTGGTCGTGGTGGTCGTCTGCTGCGCATTGCCACCAGCGGCAGCGGCGGCAGCCCCAGCCCCAGCCGGACTGGTAACGGTTTCTTCCCAGATCCCGAGGATCTGGTCGAGGTTCACCCGGATATTGTCCCAGATGTCAAAGTTGTTGTCCTTGCTGCCAAGATGGATGTTGCCCTGCAAGGTGCCGGCGCCTTCGCTGCCAACTCCGCCCGAGCCAAGCACATCACCGCCCACCGCCGTGGTGTAGGTGGATTTCAGGAAAGGCATGGCCACGTGGAATTTTCTGGTTTCGCGGTATTTGACCACGATGGTATTGCCCTGGACCTCGTGGTAGTAGTCCATCTGGCGAAGGATGTTGTCGATGGCGGTGAAGAAATCATCCTCGGCCCGGATGTCCACGTCAACCAGGGCAAACTGATCCACATCGCTCGCCCAGCTGATGTTCATGTTTTTGAGGACGGCGAGCCGCTTCAGGATATCCCGCAAGGCAACCGGGCCGGTGGTGGAGGAGATATCCGCACCAACGGGAATGACAATGCCCTCGCCGCTGTCCAGGCTCAATCCCTGGTTGGCGCTCTCTGTCAGCAGGTAGCCGGGTTTCTGGAAGCGAACCGGAAGCTGGCCATCTGCAAGAATTTTCTCTTCTTGCACGGCGGATTTTGACGTCGCCGCAGCACTATCCTGGCCGGGCGGCTGGGCCGCAGCACCGGAGTTTTGCGTGGCAGGCGCACAGGCTGAAAAAATGAGGAGCATCACTGCACAGGCAAGCAGATGAAGAACACGGGGTCTTTTGTTTTCCATGGTGACAGTCTTCTTTTTTGAGGGTGAACAAAATTGTACCGACATTTCTCGTCAAGCTCCGAGTGTCAGTTTGCCGCGGCGATCCTTCCTTCGATAAAGCGCCGCAGGTCCGCGGGCACCTCATAGCCGGAAAGGAGGACAGCATTATATGCTTCGATGGCTTTCGCCGTGTTTCCTGCCTTGTCGAAAATTCTGGCCTTGCTCACCAGGGTGTCCAGGGTATCGCCGTAAAGATCCGCGTTCTTGCCAAGCAGGGTCAAGGCGCCATTGTAGCTTTCGCATTCCTCGGCAAAGGCGGCATAGCTGAGCAGGGCCTCGCTGGGAGGATTGGCGCCGCTGATGGCGCGATCGAAGTATGCCTTGGCGGCATCGATCTTTTTCATGTTGGCGGAGGCGATGGCCGCCTGCAGGGCCGCGCTGGCATTGTCCGGTTCCAGATTCAGGGCGGCCTTGGCGTAATGTTCTGCCTTGGCGTTCATCCCCAGGCGGACAAGGCAAAGCGAGGAAATTCTGCTTGCCAACTGGGCGTTTTCCGGCCAATTGGCGTAGGCGGTCTCATAGAGGGAGAGGGCTTTTTCATACTGCCCATTTTTCTCGGCATTCCCGGCCTGCAGCAGGAGTTTTTTCGCCTCAACCACCTCCTTGGGGGTCTCCAGGCGCTGCTTGACGCTGATGCTCTCGACCTTTTCCACGGAGCCGTCCGCCTTGACGGAAATAGCGTCTGAGGCGGTTTTCGGCCAGGCGAATTGCTTGGATTTCGGGGAAATAACGATGGTGTTGAAGCGCTCCTCCTTTTGGAGGTCTTTCAGGTTGAGAATGATGTCAAGGGCAAAGTCCCAAGGAACTTCGGAGAGGGCCAGGGTCAGGGTGCCTTTGACCCCCTCGTCGACGACGATGTTTTGCCCGCTGATCTCGCCAAAGAGTCGGAATACGTTGTGGAGATCGACCTTGAAGAAGTCCACGGTAATCTTTTGTTTCTCATAACCGGCAAAAGAGAAGGTATTGACAGGCGCCTTTGCCGAGGCAGTTGCCGCGCTTTTCTGCTCTGTCCGGCCTGCGGCCGGTTTCTGGGCGGTCTTCTGCTTTGCGGGAGGCGTCGTCGGCGAAAAGGTGGGGGTGACGAGCTCTGTCGTCCCACTCTCTCCGGCCGCTGCTGCCGTCTGGGCAAGAGCCGTGTCTGCTCCCGCGGATTCCCTTTCTTTGACAAGCCCTGCAAGCAGCGGAGTTGCTGCCGATGCTTCCTGGACAGTTACCAGCAGACCATCTGCGGATTGGGTAATGTCGTATTGAAACAATTCGCTGAGGCCAGAATCAAATACGACCCGAACGGAGTCTTTGCGTTGCGCTGCGCGGACTTTTGCCAGAGAAGTCCCGACATTGAGTTGGAGGATCTTGCCCGGCAGCGAGATTCTGGGGATATCGATATACATGCGGTCCGGCCTGCCATCGCCTTTGGAAAGATGCGCTTTTTCAAAGGTGCTGACCGGGCCGTCGGTTTTCAGATAGATCCGTGTTTCGGCCGGGTTTTCCGTGTCGACCACGAGGTCATAGAGGACAGAGGCGGCCCCTGCGCTGGATGCGTTTGTCACCGTTTTTGTCTTTGGGGACGGGGCCTGGGGCGGGGCGGAGCTCTCCGTGACGGGCGATTGTTCTCCCGAGGCCATTGCTTTTGCAAAGCTGACAACGATGTTGTTGCCCTGGCGTTCTACCGTGTAGGCGCGATCGTCCTCCAGGAAGATTTCCAGCCTGGTGATGGCGGGAACCTGCTCCGCCAGCGCCGAGGTTTTGATGTTCTGCACCGGCCCTTGCGGAAAGGCGGAGGGAAGGACGGCGGCAGGGCTGATGGCGGAGTCCGCGACATCCAGGACAATCCGCAGGGGATCGAAGAGTTCGTACATCGTGTAGGTCGGCGGGGTCGGGCCCTCGATCACGAGCTGAAACTCATCGGCAGTCTGTGCGATGTTGACGCGGGTTATCTGATAATTGGGGCTGGTATCTGTGCCAGCGGCAAAGGCGGGCTGGGCGAGAGCAACCGTGCTGCTCAGGGCGAGCAGAATCGTTATAAGCCCGGCATATGGAGATTTCAGGCATTTCAGGAGCGACATTATTTTTCTCCCTCTGTTTTTAATGTCATTTCGATAACTTGATTTTTCTGCTCACTGCCAAGGGGTTTCACCTGTTCAATGAGTACTTTGTTGCTCACAATATCAATGACCTCGCCGCTGCGCCCGACCTTTGTCCCTTTGCGGAGGACGTAGCCGATCCCGGCGGAGTCCTGAACCATGGCGATGGGGTCGCGGCCGACAAAAACTATGGCGACCAGGACGAGTTGCCCTGGTTCATATTTTTGCAGCCCTGCGAGTTCCTGCAGTGCCTCCGCCTCCGCTTTCATGATTTCCTGGGTGAGAAAGGGGAAGAAAGGATCGGGACGGTCTTCGCGACGATAGACAAAGGCAGAGGCTTCTATGGGGGGCTCTGCCGCGACCAGCGCTGGCGTTTCCGGGGCAACGGGGGGAGGCGGGACGGTTTGCGCCTGCGTTGTCAGGTTGGCAAAGAGCATGCCCGCAGCCAAGGCGGAGGAAAAGAGGAAATGTTTTTTCGCTGTTTTATTCATCGGCTGTTGCACTCATCATAAACGGCAATAGGGTTGGTTACCTTTTCTTGGCTTTGCCCTTCGCGCCGGGCTTCGTGGCCTCTGGAGCAGGCTCGATGAAGCGATAGGTCACCAGACTGAAGGTGGTATTCAAGAGCATTTCGTTGCCGCTCTGCTTGGGGGCGCCCATTTTAACATCGTTGACGGTGACGATCCGGGGCAGTTTGCTGATTCTGTCCAGAAAAACGCCCACGCTATGGTAGTTCCCACTTATGGCAATACTGACAGGAATCTCCGCATAAAATTGCTTCGGCCTTTCTCCACCCGGCTTGAAGGAAAGGAAGTCAAGCCCGGATGCCGTCCCCAGACCGGAGATGTTTGTCAGCAGGGAGGGGATCTCTTTTTCTTCGGGCAAAAGCAGGGAGGCGGCGGCAAACTGCTGTTTAACCTCCTCCATTTCGGCCTGATGTTTTTTGAGATTGCGGGCTGTTGCCTCAACTTTTGCCAATTCCTGGGCAAGAGATCCCTTCTTTTTTTCCAGTTGTGCGATTTCTTCGCTCTTCGGGGAATAGACGAGAAAAAAGAAGGCGACACAGGGAAGAAGCAGAGCTGCGCCACAGATGAGCAATTTTTGCTTGGGCTTCAGCCGGCTGACCTTGCTGTCCAGAAAATGGTCAAAGCCGGTTTTGAGCTTTTTTATATCAAGAGCCATCTTGTCTCCAACCGTAGGTGTTAGGTATTCGGTACGATGACAGTAGTGGTGAGGGTGAAGGACTTCAATTTTTTTCCGGCGATAACCGTTTGTGAAGAGCCGGAGAGATCGGTGCTTTTGAAATATTCGGAAGCTTCAAGTTGCTGCATGTACTGGGCGATGGTTTCATTGTCGAGGGCTACCCCCTGCAGCTGCAATCTGCTGCCGGATTGCTGCAGGGAGGTCAGCCAGAGGCGATTGGTCGGGGTCCGGGAGGCGACTTCGTCAAGCAGTCGGACGGTGACCTGGGAATTTGCCTGGAGGGTTTTGATCGCTTCAAGCTTTGCCTCGAGCGCCTGTTTGTCCTTTTGCAGTTGGGCAATCTGCTTGAGTATGGAATCGTATGATTTTTTCTTCTGTTCGAGCGCGGCAATATCGCTTTTCAAGGTGCTGACCGTGCTGGCCAGGGAAAAGGCGATTATAGCCAGAAGAGCGAGAACCCCGAGGAGGGAGGCAAAAAAGATGCCGATTTCTTTTTTGATCCGCTGGCTTTTCTTCAGCTGCTTGACGGGAAGGAGGTTGATGCGGATCATGTTTACACCTCCACCGGTCTTGTCGCCAGTCCGGCCGCAAGGGTCATTTCCGGGGCAATCTGCTCCAGATAGGCGGGGTCAATCGTTGAGGTGTCGACGCTTGCTTTCCTGAAAGGATTAAATATTTCCACGGGAATATCCGTCTCCTTGGCGAAGAAATCGTTCAAGCCTTTTATTTTCGCCCCTCCGCCGCTGAGAATAATCTTGGAAATTTTTTCATCGGGATGGTTCGAGTAGTAAAAGTCAATGGCGCGCTTGACCTCGGTCATCCATTGATTGCAGTTGTTGATGAAGAGTCCCTCGATCTCCCCCTGCTTTTCCCGGTCGAGGGTCTCTCCGGTTTTCAGGGCCTCGGCTTCGTCGAAGGCCAGATCAAAGTGGTTCTGGATCTGTTCGGTGAGCTGCCGGCTGCCCAGGACAACGTCCCTGGCCAGGATTGAAGCCCCCTGGGAGATGATGTTGATGTTCATCTTGGAGGCGCCAATGTCGACCAGCACGACATTGTCTTCAATGCCGTAGTTGGCTTCAAAGGCGTTTTCAAGGGCAAAGGCGTCGACGTCGACAACAACCGGCTGCAATCCGACATTGCGCAGCATGGCAAGGTAGCCGTCCACCACCTCTCTTTTGGCGGCAACCAGCATGACATCGGTCCGGTCTTCCCCTTCGGTATTGGTTTTCAGATCCTGGAAGTCGAGGTATACCTCTTCAATATCAAAGGGAATATATTGTTCCGCTTCGGAGTGGATGTGTTTTTCAAGCTCTTCGTCTGTCATTACGGAAAGATTGATTTTTTTGACAATGACAGAATAGCCTGAAATCGATATGGCAACTTTTTTGTGTTTGATTTTCAGGTTGCTGATGAGATTGCTGATCACCCGGCCAACGGCCTCCGGGTTCTGCAGGGCGCCATCCTCAAGTGCCTCGGCCGGGATTCTGGCGCTGCCAAGCGCGACAAGCTTGTAGCCGCTTCCCGCTTCGGCGAGTTCGCAAATTTTTACGGCGTGGGAGCCAATGTCCAGACCGAGGGCTAATTTCTGTTTTTTAAGAAAAGGCAGCGACAAAGATGGTACAGAGAAGTTTTTCTTTTTGGCCTTACCCATATCTGTCCCGTGGGGCTGATTGCGCGATCCAGCAAAAAGCATGATCGCTATTGTCTGCGACACCGCACCGCAGTGTATGCGCCAAAACGGCAGTGAACGAGGGGTAGAATCGCAATTTTTCAACTATTTTATAGCATTAGAGACACAAAAAAAACAGGGTGTCAAGAAAAAATCCCCCCCGCTTTGCGGGATTTTATATAAAAAATTAAGGCATTGGCGTGGGTCGGGCGTGGCGCATTTGCAAGAAGGAAAGCAGCGAAGGCCCAAATATTGTAGCGTGCGGAAATGATGGCCACTATATGTTGTCTGTAGCCCGCTAAAAAGAATAGCTGTTCTTTTCACTTTCTGTCCTGAAAAGCGGGTGAATATATTTCCCTCGATGCAGCCGGGCAGGGGGGCGGGAGTCCTGCGTCACCGCGCCCTGCCCCCCTGCCGCCGGCCCGGCGAGAAAGCCAGGAGTCTCGCGGGAAGTCATCCATTCAGCCTCTTGTATTTATTTCAGTATTCGCGTATTTTGTGGCCACCTGTCGGGGAGGCGGCATTGCCCCCCCTTTCTTTAATGGGGCGGTTTGCGAGATCAGCGAGGGATAACGTGTTTACGAAAAAAAACGGCGAGCAGAAACAGAAGTCCATTTTTCGCGAATATGCGGAAGCGATTGTTATCGCACTGCTTCTCGCTCTGTTTATCAGGACTTTTGTCGTGCAGGCCTTTAAGATCCCCTCTGGTTCCATGATCCCGACCCTGCTCGTGGGCGATCACATCCTGGTGAATAAGTTCTGCTACGGGGTACGGAACCCCTTGAACGGAGACCTGTGGTTTGCCGCTGGAAGCCCGGCCCCCCATGATGTGATCGTATTCAAGTATCCGGTGAATCCCGCCCAGGATTTCATCAAGCGCGTTGTCGCTGTTGCCGGTGACCGAGTGGAAATCGTCAAAAAACAGGTCTATGTGAACGGCGCACCATTTGAGGAGCCGCAGGCCGTGCACCTGGAGTCGGAGATGCTGTCCTCGGTCCGTGACAACATGCCTCCGGTGGTTGTGCCTCCCGGCGCGGTTTTTGTCATGGGCGACAACCGGGACAACAGCCACGACAGCCGCTTCTGGGGGTTTGTCGATCTTGCCGCTGTCAAGGGAAAGGCCTTCATCCTTTACTGGTCGTGGGACCGGGAAAACTTGTCCGTGCGCTGGAGCCGACTCGGAAAATTGATTCCATAAAAAGTGCTGGACCTTTTTCTTTCCCTTTTTTTATGCTGACAAAAACGGTTGCGGGGCAGACTCGCGGCAGCGACGGCTCGCCATGGCATTGCTGATATCTTACGGATGATCCCATGTATTCCACCCACCGATTCAGCCACAAGCATATTCTTGGCCTCGCGGATCTGAGCGTCGAGGATATGGGTCTCATTCTGCAAACCGCAGAGTCATTCAAGGAAATTTCCACCCGCGCCATTAAAAAGGTGCCTACCCTGCGCGGAAAGACCATCGTCAACCTTTTTTTCGAGCCAAGCACGCGAACCCGCCTTTCCTTTGAGGTTGCCGCGAAACGGATGAGTGCCGACACCTTCAACATCTCCGGGTCCGGCAGCAGCACCGTGAAGGGGGAAACCCTCATCGACACGGCCCGTAATCTCGATGCCATGAATCCGGACTGCATCATCCTCCGGCATTCCCGTTCCGGCTCGCCGCGCCTGCTGGCGGATCATATCGACGCCTCGGTGATCAATGCCGGTGACGGCACCCACGAGCATCCCAGCCAGGGCCTGCTGGACCTGATGACGGTCAAGGAAGCAAAAGGGACCATCAGTGGCCTGAAAATCGCCATCATCGGGGACATTGCCCACAGTCGGGTCGCCCATTCCAATATCATCGGCTTTTCCAAGATGGGGGCCACTGTTGCGGTGGCCGGGCCTGCCACCCTGATCCCCCCTGGCGTTGAGGAGATGGGCGCCACGGTATGCGGGAGCGTGGCGAAGGCTGTGGAGGACGCTGACGTGATCATGGCGCTCCGTATCCAGAAGGAACGGCAGCATGACCCCTTGCTCCCCTCCCTGCGCGAGTATGCGAATTTTTTCGGGGTATCCCAGAAGCTTGTCGGCGCTGCCAAGCCGGACGCCATCATCATGCACCCCGGCCCCATCAATCGGGGGGTGGAGCTCGATCCGAAGATTGCCGACGGCAGCCGGTCCGTCATTCTCGATCAGGTCACAAACGGGGTGGCCGTGCGAATGGCCCTGATCTATCTGATAATGGGAGGCGATTGAGATGGTAGCCCCGCTGTTGCTGAAGAATGGGCGGGTGATTGACCCTGCCAATGGCCTGGATGGCATCCGCGATCTCTTGCTTGTCGAGGGAAAGATCGCCGCTGTAACCCTGCCTGGGGAAGTGGACGGCCCGGCCGGGGTCGAGACCCTTGATCTGGCCGGCAAATGGGTTGTGCCGGGGTTGATCGATATGCATGTGCATCTGCGGGAGCCTGGCCAGGAGCATAAGGAAACCATCGAGACCGGGACTCTTGCCGCCGCGGCCGGGGGCTTCACCGCAGTGGCCTGCATGCCGAATACGAAGCCGGTTAATGACAACGAGGCGGTCACCCAGTTGATTCTGGCCAAGGCGGCAGCCAGGGGTTCCGCCAGGGTCTATCCGGTTGGCGCGATCAGCAGCGGGAGCAGGGGAGAAGCTCTTGCCGAATACGGCGAGATGAAGCAGGCCGGGGTGGTTGCCGTCACCGACGACGGCTTGCCGGTGGTCAACAGCCAGCTCATGCGGCGGGCCCTTGAATATGCGGGCAATCATGAGCTGCTGGTGATCTCCCACGCCGAGGAGCCGACCCTCAGTCAAAACGGGGCCATGAACGACGGGGCTCTGGCCACCCGCCTCGGCCTGCGCGGGATTCCGCATGTGGCCGAGGAGATCATGGTCTACCGGGATCTTGCCCTGGCTCAGTATACCGGTCGGCCGATCCATATCGCCCATGTCAGCACCAGGGAGTCGGTGGATCTGATCCGGAGGGCGAAGGCCAAGGGGGTGGCGGTGACGGCGGAAACAGCGCCGCATTATTTTACCCTGACCGAAGCGGCGGTGGATCAGTACAACACCAGGGCGAAAATGAATCCGCCTCTGCGGAGGCAGGCCGATGTCGACGCCATTCGCCAGGGGCTGCGCGACGGCACCCTCGACGCCATTGCCACGGATCATGCCCCGCACAGCGAGTTGGACAAGGATGTGGAGTTCGATCTGGCCGCCAACGGCATCATCGGCCTGGAAACCGCCGTGCCGCTGACCTTGCGTCTGGTGCGGGAAGGGATCCTGGAGGCAGGAGGGATGATCGCCCTGCTTTCGGTCAACCCCGCGAGAATTTTAGGGGTAGGCGGGGGCGCCCTCTCCGTGGGCGCCGTGGCCGATGTGACGGTGATCGATCCGGAGAAAGAGTTTGTCTACGGGCCGGAGGCGGTCCACTCGAAGAGTGTCAATTCGCCTTTTCTCGGATGGCAATTCAAGGGGAAGGCGGTTTTGACCATTTTGGCTGGCCGGGTAACCTATTCTGATTTCCCGGGCTGAGGCTCAGCTCTTTATATCAAAGAGGCTGCCAAGCATTTCGGCTTCGGTCTGCACGGTTTTCAGGTTAGCCTGGAACAGGCGCCGCCCGAGCATCATATTGGGCAGTTCCTCGCTCAATTCCACATTCGATTTTTCCACCAGGGTTTCTCCCTCGGGAGTCTGTTCATAGACCATGGGGCCGGGCGTGTTGATCTGCTGGACTTCGGTCCTGACTCCCTGGGGATCCTGTTCGTGCAGGGTGACGCGCGTCTTTTTGTAGCCGTCGCTGTTGACATTGGCCACGTTGTTTGCGGCGGAATCGGTTTTTTTCTGGATGGCAAGCAGGCCGGAAAGGGCTGAATGGATGCCGGAGATCATGGGTTCCTCCTCTGCGCCTGGGGCTTTCTGGTTGGCAAAACTCTCCTTATTGTACTGATCGGCATCGTTGCCGGGCAACTTGATTTTTTTTCTCCGGGCCGAGGGGCGGATTTTGCCGGTGTACAGAACGCCGGCCCATGGTGTATGGTGGGAGCTGTTCTGGCCCTGCCCTTCTGCATAAGGTGTAACGATGCCCTCTACTCCCCAGGCCACCGTGCAATTTCTCCTCAACCCGCTCTTCCCGGTTTTTTTTCTTCTGCTGTGCTTCCTGCTGAAACGGCGGCGCGGACGCTTCGGGATTTTCCTCCTCCTCGTCTATCTCTACGTGGTGAGCATTCCCGCCACTTCGAAACTGGTCATGACCCACTGGTGGTGGGTGCCGGATACCGTTGACTTTCAGAAGAAATATGACGCCGCCGTGGTTCTCGGCGGGATCGTGGATTACAAGTGGTACGCCCGGCACACCAGCAGCGAGGACCGGGCGATGCTGGCGCAGCTGACCTGCTATCACCATCTCGGCGCCCGGGCCGACCGGATCCTCATGGGGACGGCGGTGATCAAGAGGGGGGTGGCGAAAACCCTGCTCCTCAACGATGTCTCGGTACGGGGGGTGAATGAAACACGGCTGCTGGTGGATTTCCTTCACAAGCAGGGGATAACGGACGAGCAGATCGTGGTGCACGGCAGGCCGAGCAACACCCTGCACGAGGCGAGAAACATGCAGGAATACGCGGCGCAGCACGGGATGCGGGAGCTCATCCTCATCACCTCGGCGCATCACATGCGCCGGGCCGCCGCTTTTTTCAGCAAGAAGGGACCCAAGCCGGCCCTGCTCTCCACGGGGCGGGATCTGACCCCCTTGTCCAGGGAACATTTCATTCCCTCTTCCGACGGCCTGGAAGATACCTATCTCATGCTCTATGAGCTGGTGGGCTATGGCTCATATGCCCTGCTGGGCAAGCTCTGAGCTATTCCTCTTCGTTCAGCGCCCTGCTGAACGAGCACTCCTTGTTGGGGCACTTCAGATGCCGCCCGCCCTTTTTCGTTTCCCGCTCCAGGAGATAAGGCGAGCCGCAGTCCGGGCAGGACTCATTGACAGGGCGGTCCCAGAGGGCAAAGGTGCACTTGGGGTAGCGGGAACAGCTGTAAAAGACCTTGCCGCGCTTTGAGATCTTCTGGATGATCTCTCCGTCGCAGCCGTTCTCCGGGCATTTGACCCCGGTGCCGGTCGCCCGGATGTTTTTGCATTTGGGATACCCTGAGCAGGCGAGAAATTTCCCGAAGCGCCCATGCTTGTAGACCATGGGCTGGCCGCATTTTTCGCAGACTTCGCTTGATTCCTCCGGTTGCTCCCTGGCAGTGGGCAGGATCGTGCCATTTTCGTCCCGGGTGAAATCCTGGGTGTGTTTGCACTGGGGATAATTTTCGCAGGCGAGAAACTCGCCGTTTCTCCCCCATTTTATGACCATTTTCCCTGCGCAAAGGGGGCAGGGCAGCTCCGTGGGGATGGCGGTTTTCTTGACCGATTTCATCTCCTCCCTGGCCTGTTCCAGGGTTTTGCTGAATGGGCCGTAGAACTCCTTGAGGATCGTCAACCACCTGCTTTTCCCTGCTTCGACTTCGTCGAGTTTTTCCTCCATGGACGCGGTGAATTCTATGTCCAGCACGTCGGGGAAATGGGCCACCAGCAGTTCATTGACCAGTTTGCCGAGATCGGTGGGCATGAATTTTCGCTGCTCAAGCAGCACATACTCTTTTTCCTGGATCGTGGAGAGGATGGATGCGTAGGTGCTTGGGCGGCCCACCCCATTTTCCTCCAGGGCCTTGACCAGGGTGGCTTCGGTGTATCGCGGCGGGGGCTGGGTGAAGTGCTGTCGCGGCTCAATGGCGGTTGCCTGAAGGGTGTCGCCCTTTTTCAGATCGGGAAGGGCCCCATTTTCCTGGCTGGCAGCCTCCGTCGGGTTGCCTTCGTCCACAGATTCCTCGTAGAGGGTCATGAAGCCCTGAAACCGCATGATGGTGCCGACGGTTTTGAAGGTGAAGCCGGGCGTTTCCAGGGTGATGGTGGTCTGGTCATATTCCGCTGGCGCCATCTGGCAGGCGACAAAACGCTTCCAGATCAGGGTGTAGAGCGCGAGCATGTCTTTTTCCAGGTACGGCGCCAGGGATTCCGGCGTTTTGCTGACATCGGTGGGCCGGATCGCTTCGTGGGCATCCTGGGCGGACTTGCTTGTTTTGAAGATATTGGCCGATTCGGGGAGAAACTGGGCTCCGAAGGAGTTGTTGATGTAGTCCCGCGCCTCCGCCAGGGCCTCGTTGTTGATGCGGGTCGAGTCGGTACGCATGTAAGTGATCAGGCCGGCGGGTCCCTCGGCGCCAAGGTCGATGCCTTCGTAAAGCCGTTGCGCCAGAGTCATGGTTTTTTTGGCGGAAAAGCGGAGCTTGCGGTTGGCCTCCATCTGCATGGTGCTGGTGATGAAGGGCGGGCTTGGATTCCGCTTCTTTTTTTTCTTCTCGATGTCGGCGACCTGAAAACTTGCCCGCTGGAGGGCGGCGACTATTTTTTCCGCCTCTGCCGCGGAGCCGATTTTGTTTTTCTTGTTGTCGATTTTCTTGGCCTGCACCTTGTCGAGCTGGGCGACGAAGGCGGGGGGAAGCTTTCCGGACAGGGTGGCGTGGATGCTCCAGTATTCCTCGCTCACAAAGGCGGCGATGGCCTCTTCGCGCTCGCAGACCATGCGGACGGCAACGGATTGCACCCGGCCTGCGCTCAGGCCCCGGCGAACCTTGTCCCAGAGCAGAGGCGAGATCTGGTAGCCCACCAGGCGGTCCAGGATACGCCGGGCCTGTTGGGCCTCGAAGCGGTTCTGGTTGACCTCGGTTGCCTGTTCGATGGCGGCGAGGATCGCTTTTTTGGTCAGCTCATGGAAGAGTACCCGACGGATCGGCTTCTCGGCAGGGGCCAGAATCTCGGCGATATGATGGGCGATGGCCTCGCCTTCCCGGTCGGGGTCAGGGGCCAGGTATATTTCTTCCGCCTTTTCCGCCGCGCTTTTCAGATCGCTGATAATTTTGCCCTTGCCGCGAATGGTGACGTATTTCGGGGAAAAATCATGCTCGATATCCACGCCCAGAGTTTTCACCGGCAGATCACGGATATGCCCCACCGAAGCCTTGACCGTAAAGGTTTTGCCGAGATATTTCTGCAGGGTCCGCGCCTTGGCGGGAGATTCAACGATGATGAGGGACTTTGCCATGTTTGTGATTTTGCCTTCTTGGTATTGGTAAAATGGCGCATCTGCGCTCATTTGCTTATGGGCCTTATACACTGGACGCAGATGGTTCCGCAAGCCTTTGGTACTGCTTGCCCGGCAAAGAGATTGCCAGTCCTTGCAGTTCGAGGTGGAGGAGGAGAACCTGGACCCGATCAGCAGAGAGCCCGGTGGCGGTGATGATCTCCTCGATGTTTCTGGGGTAAACCTCCAGGGCCGTGAAGACCCTCTGTTCCTCGGCGGCCAACGGTTTCGTCGGCGGAGAGATGCTTTCCTGGGGCCTCGGGGCGCGATCGTCACTGGTGGCCGGAGGCAGCTCCTCGATGATATCTGCGACGGAATGGATGAGTTTCGCCCCCTCCTGGGCCAGGCGGTGGCAGCCTTCGCTTTTGGGCGAGTCGATCCGCCCGGGGACGACAAAGACCTCCCGTCCTTGCTCAAGGGCCTGCTGGGCGGTGATCAGGGTGCCGGAGCGACGGGCCGCCTCCACGACAACCACTCCCAGGGAAAGGCCGCTGATGATCCTGTTCCTGGCCGGGAAGCGAAAATTTTCCGGCAGGGTGCCAAAAGGGTATTCGCTGACGAGGGCGCCGGCTTCGGCGATCTGGGCGAAGAGTTTTTCGTTCTGGGCAGGATAGACGATGTCGATTCCGCAGCCGAGTACCGCGATGGTCTTCCCTCCGGCCGCGAGCGCTCCACGGTGCGCGGCGGTGTCTACGCCCAGGGCCAGGCCGCTGGTGATGGCCAGATTGCTTCGGACCAGGTCGGCGGCGAGTTTGTGGGCAACCTGCACGCCATAGGAGGAGGCGGCTCTGGCGCCGACAATGGCGATTCCCTGGCGGGAGAGGGCCTGGGCCGCGCCCTTGACATAGAGGAGCGGCGGTGGATCCGGAATTGCCCGCAGCAGGGGAGGGAAGAGGGCATCTTCCCAGCCGAGCAGGCAGACCCCGTTCTCCGCGGCCAGGGAAAGTTCCCGTTCCGCCGCGGCATACAGTTCTCCCTTCCGGGTCGTCAGAAAGGAGGCGCTCTCCTGGCGCAGGAAGGGGCAGGAGGCCAATGCCGCAGGCGGTGTCGAAAAAATCGCCTCCGCGCTGCCAAATCTGGCGAGCAGTTTTTTGATGGTGGCGGGGCCGAGGCCCGGCGTGAGGGCAAGGGCGAGCCAGTGAAGTCGCTGGTTCATGATGGCGCGGCCGAGGCAAAGTTTGTGGAGGGTGGTTGCTTCTTGCGTGCCAACAAGCTAAAGGGCAGCGGGATGCCTGTCAATTTTTTTCCGTGTCAAACGGGCGCTTTTTTCTGCCAGGCGCCGGAAAAAAAAGAGCCTCCCAACAAGGGAGGCTCTTTTTTTGATTTTTTTGGGCTGCTCAGTCGTTGTAAAAGGCGAAGAGCAGATTGCGGCGGGTCGGGTGCTTCAGCTTTTTCAACGCTTTGGCCTCGATCTGTCGGATCCGTTCCCTGGTCACGGAGAAGTTTTCGCCCACTTCCTCCAGGGTCAGATCCACGGAGGTGTCGATGCCGAAGCGCATCCGCAGCACTTTTTCTTCACGGGGGGTCAGGGTGGACAAGACCCGCGAGGTCTGTTCCGACAGATTGGCCTTGATTACCGCCTCCAGCGGCGAGACCACACCCTTGTCCTCAATGAAATCGCCGAGATGGGAATCTTCTTCCTCGCCGATCGGGGTCTCCAGCGAGATCGGCTCCTTGGCGATCTTGAGCACCTTGCGTACCTTATCCAGCGGCAACTGCATCCGTTCGGCGATCTCCTCCGGTGCCGGTTCGCGGCCATTTTCCTGCACCAGCTGACGGCTGGTACGGATCAGTTTGTTGATGGTCTCGATCATGTGTACCGGAATCCGGATGGTGCGGGCCTGGTCGGCAATGGCGCGGGTGATGGCCTGCCTAATCCACCAGGTGGCATAGGTGGAGAACTTGTAG
>DDXK01000140.1:0-9212 GCA_002347185.1 Desulfobulbaceae bacterium UBA2262
GGAAGGCGGCTACGACATCCGCACCGTCCAGGAGCTGCTGGGCCACAGCAATGTCTCCACCACCATGATCTACACCCATGTCCTCAACCGGGGCGGGCGCGGGGTGGTGAGCCCGCTGGACGGGCTGCGCTGAGGGGCGGGAAATGGTTGCGTCCGGAAGGCGGCCGGGCGATAATGGGGCAAAAGGGGAGGCAGGCCGTCATGGAACTTCGGGTTCTCTCGTACAACATCCACCGGGCCATCGGTGTTGACCGCCGCTTCCTGCCCGAGCGCATCGCCGAGATCATCGCCCACCACAACGCCGATCTCGTTCTGCTTCAGGAGGTGGATGTCGGGGTGCCCCGCTCCCGGGAATTGAACCTGGCCGAGGTGCTGGCCGAGCGGCTCGGCTATCCTCACCACGCCCTGGGCCTCAACGTCCGGCTCAAGAAGGGGATGTACGGCAACGCCACCCTGAGCCGCTATCCCATACTCAGCACCCGCAATATCGACCTGACCATCGAGGACCGCAAAAGGCGCGGCTGCCTCTTCACCGAGCTGGCCCTGCCCGGCGATCCGCCCCGCCCGCTGGCGGTTTTCAATCTGCATCTGGGGCTTTCCTTCAAGGAGCGGCCCCGGCAGGTGGGGGTCCTGGTGCGCAGCGAGGAGTTCGCCTCCCTCGATCCCGGCGCCCCCTGTCTGGTGGCGGGGGATTTCAACGACTGGTGGACGCGGCTGGCCCCCCTTTTCACCGAGGCCCTCGGCTTCGGCTGCGCCACCAACCATGCGACCGGCTACCAGGACGCCATTTTGACCTACCCTTCCTTTTCTCCCACCACCGGGCTGGACAAGATCTTCTTCCGGGGTCCGCTGGCGCTGCAGGCCGGCAGGCGTTGCCGCCTCAACCTTTCCAGGGTGGCCAGCGACCATCTCCCTGTCATTGCCGAATTCCAGATCTGAAGCCTGCTGGGCCGCGGTTTTTTGCCCTGCCTAGCAGCCCGTTGCAAAACGGGCTGCTAGGCACAGGATGTGCCGCCGAATTTCGCAGGCTCTGAAAGAGCCAAGAAAATCGTAAGGGTGGCCGAAGCGCCTTTGGCCAACCGACAGTTGAAAAAGCCAGGGACGGCTTTTTCAACGGACTGCTAGAGGAGAAAACGGACGAAGAGGGCGGTGGTGGCGGCCCAGAGGAGGACGAGGGCCGTGGCCGCCGCGCAGAGGGTGGCCAGGCTCTTGTGGCCCAGCCGTTCGCGCCCCTGTTCCTGGTAGCCGAGGAGCAGGCCGCAGAGCGCGCCGACCGCCATGCCGCCGCCGTGCGCCCAGTTGTTGATACCGGGGACGAGAAAGCCGAAGACGAAGATGCCCAGGGCCCAGCCCCCGATCTGCCGGGCGATCTGCTCGCCGTAAAAGCCGCCCCGGCTCTTGCCGTAGTAAAAGGCGGCGCCGATCAGGGCGCAGACCGCGGCCGAGGCGCCGATGGTGAAGCGGACCCCGGCCAGCCAGGAGAGGAGGAAGCCGCCGATCCCGCCCAGGGTGTAAATGATGAACATCCGCGAGAGGCCGTATTCCTGGATGAGCAGGGGGCCGAGCTGGCGCAGGGCCAGCATGTTGAAGATCAGGTGCAGCAGGCTGCCGTGCAGGTAGTTGGCGGCAAGCAGGCTCCACCAGCGGTGGAGGCCGGAGATGGGCAGGGTGCCGGTGGCGCCGAGGAGGAGCAGGCTGCGGTTGTCCGGCGAGAGGAAGTCGAAGGGGTGGAAGTGCAGCCCGGTGCTCTTGGGATTGAGGAGGATGGCGAGCAGATAGAAGGCGATATTGACCCCGATCAGCCGCTTGAGAAAAAGGTCCGGGTCGCGCAGGGAGCCGGAAAGGCCGATGTTTTTCCACGGCGAGCCGGGCGAGCGCAGGCCGCAGTAGGGGCAGACGGGTTCGTCGCGGCTGATGAGGCGGCGGCATTCCGGGCAAAGCTGTGAATTTTTTCTGGTGCTGGGCATGGCGAAAGGGTGCTGGTCCTCGATCGGAAAGGCTTTTGGAGCAGGGTAACCGCAATCGCGGAAAAAGGCGAGGGAAAGGAGACGCCCGCGGCGATTCCGGCTGTTGTCAAGCGCCGCTTTTCGAGGTAAAGAGAGGAGTCGTTTCGAGCCGGCAGGAGCCGGCGCGGGTGGCTTGCCCGCACTTTTCCTGCAGGATTTTATTGAGAGAGATCAGGGAGATGCCCGCGCATCGGTTCTTTGGGCGCGCGGGGCTGGCAGAGATGGGCAACTGGTACACACTGGATTGGCAGACCCGCACCGCGGTGCTCTTCATCGCCTGCGGCGCGGTGATCCTCGGCATCAGCATTTTTTATCTCCAGGGAATCTTCAGGGCGACGCCCCTCATCTCCGAGCGCAGCCAGCGCTATATCGTGCGTTTTTTGCGGGCCCACCGCCTGCTGATGCTTTTCTTCCTCGCCGGCTATCTCGTGGTGGCGGGCAGCGTGCTGATCGGCAGGGTCAATATCGGGGTCCTACCCGTGAGCCTGATCTTTCTCCTCGGCGCCGTCTTCGTCCTGCTCGGCATCTTCCTGCACGCGCGGATGGTCGAGGAGATCCAGCGGACCATCCAGGGGCTGCTGCCCATCTGCATGGAGTGCAAGCGGATCAGGATGCAGGGCTGCGCTTCCTCCGATCAGCACTCCTGGAAGGAAATAGAGTCCTATATCTCCCAGCGGACCGAGGCCAGATTCTCGCACGGCATCTGCCCGGAATGCCTCGACAAGGTGCGCCAGAGGCGGCGCGGCTAGCCCCTGGCGCGGAGAGAAACCCTGCGCGGCAGGGCGCGCAGGGTTTCCCTTGTTCTGTTCAACAGCCTTCCACCGCTTTTTTCGCCTTCTTTTCCTTCACATGACAGTCGTTGCAGCCGCTGGGGCCGGTTTTGCCGTTCACGCCGGCGGCGTGGCAGCTCTTGCAGCGGGCATGGAAGACATCCATGGGCTTGCGCAGCTTCTCGTTGGCAAAGTCCGCCTTGTGGCAGTTCCCGCAGTGCAGGGCCTCTCCGTTGGCCAGGGCGCCGATCTTCGCTTCATCAAGCGGCTGGTGGCCGGCGTCGTGGTGGCAGCTGCCGCAGGCAAGGCCGAGGGCGGTGTGGGTGGCGTGGTTGAACTGGGCCGGTTTTTTGCCTTCGATGGTGATCGCGGCGGCCGGCGCCTTGAGTTCGGCGGCGGCCGGGCCGGCCTCCGCCAGGTTGATGAGGAAGGCGGTGGTGCAGAGCGCGGCCAGGGTCAACAGGGTCTTTTTCATGGTGGGTCCTCCTTGGGGGGTTCTTTTTCGGCCGGGGCGAAGCGCCCCGGTTTTGCCTCTGCCCAATAGTATCGGGAAAAGGCAGGCTTTTCCCAGAGGACATGGGGGGACATCGTGCCGACATCGGGCGGGATGGCCGCCGATGTCGGGTGCCGGACGGGCCAAGGCCTCGCCCGGCTACTGCGGAGGGCGGGCGAAAAAAAGGGCGGCACGGGGAGTGGCCCCTGCCGCCCTTTTTCCGTGATGTCGTGCTGGGGTGCGCGGGCCTACAGCTCCTGCATGGTCACCAGCTTCAGGGCATGGGTGGTGCACTTGGTCACGCAGGCGGGCTTGAGGCCGGCGTCGATGCGGTCCATGCAGTAATCGCACTTCACCGCCTTGTTGCTTTCCGAATTGTACTGGGGGATCCCCCAGGGGCAGGCGCCGGCGCAGGCCATGCAGCCGATGCACTTTTCCTGCTCGACAAAGACGATGCCGTCCTCCCGCTTCTGCATGGCGCCGGTGGGGCAGACCGGCACGCAGAAGGGATCCTCGCAATGGCGGCAGCTGCGGAAGGCGAATTCCGTCTTGGGCACCCCTTTCACCGACTTCAACGGCTCATGGCTGATCTCGCAGAGAAAGGGGCCGACCGGCAGGCCCTTGTTGGTTTTGCAATGGAGCTCGCAGCCGTGGCAGCCTATGCAGCGCCTGCTGTTCAGGTAGATCGCGTATTTGTTCATAGTTCCACCTTCCGCTGAGGATTCTTGGAGCTTCTCCGCACGGAGACGAAGGTTTCGCAGAGATTGAGGCCGCCGCCCACCGGATCCATGTTCTGCAGCTGGCCGACCATCAGCTTCTGGTCGCTCATCCCGGCATGGTAGGCCCGGGTCTGCAACGGAATCTGCCGTCCGAAGCCATGCACCGTGTAGACCGCCTCCGGGTGGATGAAGTCGGTGACCCTGGCGCGGACCGTGCTGGTGACCGGCCCGGAGGAGACATCGACCATGTCGCCGTCGTTGACCCCGATCCTGCTTGCGGCCTTGCTGTTGATCCAGAGGGAGTTCTCCGGCATCATCTCGTTGAGCAGGGGATTGTTGATGGTATGGCCGTGGGCGTGGATGGGCGAGCGGCCGAAGACCAGGCGGAACTGCCCCTTGGGAGGCCTTTCCGGGCTTTCGTAGGGCTTCCAGGAGGGGAATCCGCACTCGCTCAGCTTCTGGCTGCTGAACTCGATCTTGCCCGAGGGGGTCTTGAACTTGCCGTCCAGCTTCTCCCGGTCGAAGAGCACCGGTTTTTCGGCAAGCTCGACAAAGCCTTTTTGCTCGAAATCCTGGAGGCCCAGGCCGGTGGGCTCCAGCTGCCAGGCCCAGAGCTCCTGCAGATTGTTGAAGGGAAAGTACTCGTCAAGCCCCAGCCTTCTGGCCAGCCCCTTGATGATGGTACAGAGGCAGGCGGTGTCGCTCTGCGGCTCAATGGCCTTGTTGCGCTTGATGAGCCTGGGCTTGAGCCCTTTCTGCACGGCGATCATGCTGTCACGCTCCAGGTAGGTCGCCTCCGGCAGGATCACGTCGCTGTACCAGCCGAATTCGCTGTAGTGGGTGTCCACCGAGACGAGGAGGTCGCAGTTGTCCAGGGCTTCCTTCTGGGCGGCCGGATCGGGGAAGCAGGTGAAAGGGTCGTGGCGGACGCAGATGACCCCCTTGATCGGATAGGGCTTGCCGGTGGCCATGGCCTTGTAGAAGAGATGGAAGAGGCCCGGCCCCTTTTCGAAGTGTTTGTACTCCTCTCCCACTCCGTCGGCCCTGGGGATGGTGAGCTTGGGCGAGAGGTCGGCGAGGCTGCGCACCCCTTTTTTGCCGTAGTCCCCGGGCCCTTTGGCAAAGATGAGCCCCCCCTCGATTTCGATGTTGCCCATCAGCGCGTTGAGGCAGTTCAGGGCCCGGCTGGCATAGAAGGAATCGCGGTAGCGGGAAAGCATCCAGCCGGGATGGAAGATCACTCTGGGGCGGTCCTCGCCGATCTGGGCCACCAGCTCGTGGATGTTCTTTTCCTTGACTCCGCACTCCTTGGCGGCCCATTCCGCCGAACAGTTCTCGACAAAGGCGCTCAGCTCGGCAAAACCGGTGGTGTAGCGTTCGACAAACCCGGCGTCATAGGCCCTGGCCTTGATCAACTCATGAATGAGGGCCAGCGCCAGGGCGTAATCGGTGCCCGGCCGGACCTGGAAGAAGTTGTCCGCCTTGATGCCGGTGAGGGTCTGGCGCACATCCACGTAGGTCATGCGGCCGCCGTTGTCCAGCATGTCCATGACCTGGTTCACCTCGGCCGGCCGCAGGGAGGCGAGGATGTTGCGGCCGAAGAGCACCAGGTGCCTGGCGTTCTTGATGTCGTAGATGAAGCCCTTGCGGCCGAGGCCGAAGAGCGAGAGGCTGGCGTGGTGCACGTTCCGGCCGCAGGAGCTGTCGTGGTTGGAGTAGTTGGGCGAGCCCAGGGCGTGGGTGAAGGCCTTGACGACATCCTGGAAGGGGCCGCCCCGCGAGCTGGCCAGGATCGCCTGGGCGCCGTAGCGCTCCTTGATGCCCCTGATCTTGTCGGCCACATAGTCGAGGGCGAATTCCCAGCTCACCGGCTCCCAGCGCCCGGCCCCGCGGCCGCCCTTCCGGATCAGGGGCTGCCGGGGCCTTTCCTGGTCGGCGACCAGGGCCGGGCCTGCCGACCCTTTGGCGCAGAGGGCGCCTTTCAGCAGATGCTGGTTGCCCTCGATCCATTTCACCGCGCCATCTTCGACCTCGACCCGGATGGGGCAGCGGACGGTGCACATGCCGCACATGCTCCAGACTGATTTTCTCATGGTGGATAATCCTCCGTTTCAGGCGCTTCCCGCCGCTCGGCCGGCGAGAAGGGCCGCTACCTTGTTTTCGAGGGCGTCCTTGTCCATGGGCTTGACGCAGTAGGCGTCGGCCCCGAGCTCCATGGCTTGCCGCAGGCTTTCCTGGGTGGGGTATCCGGTCAGCACCAGGGTGCGGAGATCTGGCTGGAGCGCCTTCATCCTGATCAGCACCTCAAGGCCGCTGGTCTTCTTCAGCATCAGGTCGAGAATGGCCAGGTCGAGCCGGTGGCGGCCGGCATGGGCCAGGGCCTCGTCTTCGTCGGAGAAGGCAACGACCTCATGCCCCTTCTTGCCGAGGATCTTCTGTATCATCACGCCTGCCTCGGCGACGTCGTCCAGAACCAGAATGTGCGCCATGGAGCACCCCCGCGTCAACCGGCACTCCGGCCGTCCCGCACGGGCCGGCGGAGTGCCGGTCTTGTCGACTAATACAGACCCAGCAGGTTCAGGCCAAGGAGCACCAGACCCGCGCAGGCGACCCGCTTGACAACCAGGGGGCTCACCCTTTTTGCAATCTGCGGGCCGAGGTAGCCGCCCAGCAGCGCCGCCGGAAACATGCAGGCAAAGAGGAGCAGGTCGAAATTGCCGAACTGGAAATGCCTGATCGAGGCGATGCCGGTGTTGAAAAAAATGGCCAGAAGCGAGCTGCCCACCACGATATACATGGGCATGCCCATGGCCACCGTCATTAGCGGCACCATGAATGGCCCGCCGCCGAAACCGAACATCGACGACATGATGGCGATGAGAAAGCCTCCCACGCAGCCGACAACCATGTTCGCTTCAAACTCATGACCCCAGAATTCCACTTTCATATCGGATTCCTCCTGATGGCAGTCTTATTTTTGGTCGGTGGGACAGGTTGCAGTACCGCTTTCCCCGCGCTTGGCGCATTCTTCCGCCCTCTTCTTGAACTCCTTGAGGATGGCCTGCTCCTTCTTGTTCTTTTCAAGGTAGCCGGGGGTGGTCTGCCAGAACATCAACCCGGCCAGCACCAGCAGAATCCAGCCGAAGGCGAACTTGAACTGGTCCAGGGTGATGAGCTCGGTGAGCTTGGGGCCGATGAAGCCGCCCAGCATCATGGCGCAGCCGATGCCGACGCCGAGCTTCCAGTTGATGAATTTGATCTTCGAGTAGTTGTAGATGCCGCTGCCCTGGGAGAAGAGCACGGTGGGCATGACGGTGCCGGCCACCACGGTGTGGGGCAGGGGGAAGAGGGAGACCAGGATGGGGTTCAGGATAAAGCCGCCGCCCGCGCCCATGAGCACGCCGAAGATGGAGATGGCCAGGGTGAGGAGAAAGGGCCAGAGCAGATTCAGGCTGGTGCCGGCGTTGGCGAGATACATGGTGGGGAAGGCGATTTTGTTTTCAAACTCAGCCGGCGCGCTTTTGGTGTTTTTGTCCACCACGGCCACGATCCTGTAGACGCCGGGGGCGAGCCCGTCGCGGATTTTTATCTCCGCCGAATAGGCGCCGTCCGGAGCGACGCTGACTTCGGCGCCCACCACCTTGTCAAGGCTGCGGAAGCGGGACTTGAGCAGCTGCATGGAACGCTTGCGGTTTTCCCCGGCTTCCATGGCCGCCATCTTTTCTCCGCGGCTGCCGACGATGCCAGCCATCAGGGTGGCCTGGTAACGGTCGATACCGATGGCCGCCGGCACACTGTAAGCGTCTTCGGCACCCAGATCCTTCAGGACCTTGGCGTAGCTCCATTTTTTGCCCTCCTTTCTGGCCTCGTCCAGTTTCGGCTGCAGCTCCTTGGGGGCAAAGATCTTGTAGTAGGCCGGCATTTCAGTGGTGAGATAGAAAACATAGGGGATTTTGCCGGTATCCTTGTTTTTCTTGTTGTCGAAAAAGTTGGCGCGCACGTTTTTGTCCGTGGCCCAGACTTCAAGGAAAACGGGTCTGCCGGCAGGGGCCTGGCCGGTGACCCTGATCAGGCCGCCGTTGTTCAGGCTGGTTTTGTCGATGCTGATGGTCGGCGCCGCCTGGCCGCCGGCGGCGGAGGTTTCCGCCAGGCCCTGGTCAAGGGGGACAAGCAGGAAAAAGGTGAGAATCGAGGCAAGAAGGGGCAATAGACCGAACTTTCTTTTCATGTATTCGTCTCCTTTTCTGGTGTGGGACAACGATTGCCGTGCGGCCACTCACTGCTTCTGTTGGCGTGGCACCTCCTTTTTTTTGCGGGAGAATCGGGCGCGCATGCTCCAGCGCGCAGTGCTTTCGGGTAAAAGCAATAACGATGCCACCGGGGAGAAAAGTTTCCCCTGGGGAGAGGGGGTTGTAATTTCCTTTGATTCCGGGATGTTGTTCGTGTGCCGGCGTGGAGGCGGCAGGGTGGGGCGGGCGCGGGGAAAGAGGAATGGTGCAGCAAAAAAGATGCGGTGCCGCGAAAGTGGCGCACCAGTGGTGGCTTACCGGGGATGGCCTGGGGAGGGGGAGGAGTCGTTCACGGCCTGGCCGGCGCGGAAGGCTTGCGCCTCAAGGCCGAAGCGGCGGAGCAGCCGCTGAAAGGCCTGGCGGCCGATACCGCTGGCGTCGGCCGCCGCGGTGACGTTGCCTTTTGTGTTGCGCAGGGCATTGGCGAGATAGTCGCGGGAGAAGCTGTTGATGAGCTCTTCCTTGGCCTGGTTGTAGGGCAGGTGCAGAAGTTGGGCGGGCTGTTGGCAGGTGGCCTTGAGGTCGCCGTTGCCTGCCGAGATGCGACAGAGGTCGTCCTTGCTGATTTGCGGGCCGTCGGCGAGGAGGACCGTCCGTTTGATGATGTTCTGCAGCTCGCGGACATTGCCGGGCCAGGGCTGTTTGAGCAGGTGCTGCGTGGCCTCGGGCGTCAGCGTGAAAGGATCCCTGCCGTAGGCGTCGGCATAGAGTTTGAGAAAATGCCGGGCCAGGACCGGGATATCGTCGGGGATCTCGGCCAGGGAGGGCATGGTGATGGTCATCACGTTCAGGCGGTAGAAAAGATCCTCGCGGAACAGTCCCTGGCGGATCTTTTCCTCAAGGTTCTGGTTGGTGGAGGCGAGCACCCGGACATCGACCCGGATGCTCTTGGTCTGCCCCAGCGGCCGGATTTCCTTTTCCTGCAGCACCCGGAG
>DDXK01000140.1:9219-32333 GCA_002347185.1 Desulfobulbaceae bacterium UBA2262
AGTTCCTTGCCGGTCCCCGATTCGCCACGGATCAGAACAGTGACATCCGTGTCCGCCACCCTGCGAATCAGGGTGAATGCCTCGCACAGCAGGGGGGAGTGGCCGACAAAACCCTGCAGGCAGGGGCCGCTTTTCAGCTGTTCCTGGAGCTTGCGGTTTTCCCGGAGGAGGGAGACCCGTTCCAGGGCGCGCTGGATGGCGTGGGCAAGATGGTCGTTGTCGAAAGGCTTGGCAAAGAAATCGTAGGCGCCTTCCTTCAGCCCCTCCATGGCCAGTTCCAGGCTGGCGTAGCCGGTCATCAGGAGCACGGAACTGGTCGGATCGAGCTCCTTGGCGCGTTTGAGCAGGGAGATGCCGTCCAGGCCCGGCATCTTGATGTCGGTGAGCACCACCTCGGGCCGCCACTGTTTCAGGTGCTCCAGGGCCGCCTCCCCGGAAGCGGCGAGCCGCACCTCGCAGGCGCATTTCCGTTCCACCACCCGTTTGAGCATCGTGGCCATGTCGGTGTCGTCATCGACGATGAGCACGCGTGGGGTCTGGCCTGACGGGGCAGGGGCCGTTGGGGGCGGCGGGGCTGTTGCCGCTGTCTCTCTGGTCATGGCCGCGGGTCCGCAATAAGAGGGATGGAAGAGAAAACTTGTTATTTCAACCCCTTGATGGTAACACAGGAGCATGGGCGCAGGCAAGAACTACAGCGACGGGCCGCGGGGGAATGGGTGCCTCGGAAGTGTGGCACTCTCCTTTTTCCTTCTTTTCCCGCGGGCCGCCCTGGCTGTGCAGACGCATGGCGGCGGGGAGGGGCTCTTCGTCCACCAGCTGGGCCACCTCCTCTTTGCGGCCGCCATGGCCTTTCTCTTCTATTTCCTCCATTTCCGTCCCATCGGCCGGGGAAAGGCCTGGACTTTCTTCAAGCTTTCCCTCCTCTTCTTTTTCGCCTGGAATATCAATACCGTGCTTGTGCACTGGCTCGCCACCCGGCTGCCCGAGGGCTATTTCTGCGGCTCCACCGTCTGGGAAAGGCGGCTGGGCCCTCCCTTCGACAGGGAGGTGCTGGCCTACTACCTGGGCAGTTTCGACCATCTGCTCTGTCTGCCGGGTATGTACTTTCTCATGCAGAGTCTGCGCCTTTTCGGGAAGGAGCTGGAGAGAAAGCAGCAGTGCAAGGCCCTGGCCGAGGAAAAGCGATGAGTCCTGGCCTGCCGCTCCTGCCGGTTTACATCGTCGATGTCCTCGGCTCAAGCCTGATGATCGTCATGGCGCTCCTCGCGGTCCGGTATGCGAGAAGACTCACCCGGCTCGATCCGGGCAGCATGCTCTGGTCCTTTCTTTTCTGGGTGTGCATGGCCCTGGTGGCCTTTGCCCTTTCGCGGAGCGTGGGGCACATCCTGCGTTTCGCCCTCCTCGCCGGCGGCTATCCCGACGTCTGGCAGGCCATCAGCTCCTACAGCGGCGGCTTCAACAGCATCACCTTCATCGCGGTCGCCGCCCTCACCTTTTATTTCCACAACGTCTATGGCGTACTCGAGCGGGTGCGCCATGACACCAGGGAACTGGCCCGGGCGCATGGCGAGCTGGGCAAGGCCCATGCCCGGCTGCGGGAGCTCAATCAGACCCTGGAGGAGCGGGTGGAGGAGCGGACCCGCGAGCTGGCGCGCTCGGAATTGAAGTTCCGCCGCCTCTATGAAAGCTCGAAGGATATGATTTTTTTCTGCGACGGCGACCAGCGGCTCAGCGACATCAACGACAGCGGCCTTGAGATGCTGGGCTATGGCGAGCGGCAGCTGGTGGTGGGAAAGCCCCTGGCCATCTTTTTCCGGGAGGAGGAGCAATGGAGCCGCTACTTCTGCCAGCTCAACTCCACGGGGCATGTGAAGGATTTTGAGGTGGAATTTCTCAAGCAGGACGGGACCCCCCTCTACCTGCTGGTGACGGCCACGGCGATTTGCGAAGGCGGCCAGGGGATGCAGGGCTGCGAAGTCATCGCCAAGGACATGACCCATTTCCGGGAGGTCACCGAACAGCTCATCCGTTCGGAAAACCTGGCCTCGCTGGGCCAGCTGGCCGCCGGGGTCGCCCACGAGATCAACACCCCGCTCGGCATCATCCTGGGCTACACCCAGCTGCTCAAGGAGGATTTCGCGGAGCAGGCCGAGGTGCTGGAGTCGTTGCAGATCGTGGAGAAACAGACCAAGATCTGCAAGCGCATCGTCACCGATCTTCTCAAGTTTTCCCGGCATACCCTGGGGGGGGTGAAAGAGGCCACGGACCTCAACCGCTGCCTGGACGAGGTGGTGACCCTGGTGGAGCATGCCCTGCAGATGGAGCAGATCCGCATCGAAAAACATTTCAGCGCTGATCTGCCGCCGGTGGTGGTTGATCCGGAGCGGCTGCGGCAGGTTCTGGTCAACATGCTCACCAATGCCCAGCACGCCATTGGCAGCGAGGGGGTGGTCGGACTCTGGACCCGCCACAACGCCCAGTGCGCCACGGCCGAGATCCTGGTCGCCGACAGCGGCAGCGGCATCCCGCCCGAGGCGGTGGGGAGGATCTTCGATCCTTTTTTCACCACCAAGGGGGTGGGCAAGGGCTCCGGGCTGGGGCTTGCCGTGGTGCATGGCATCGTCAAGAGCTACGGCGGCATGATCAAGCTGCAAAGCGAGGTGGGCGTCGGCACGGTCTTCGATGTCTATCTGCCCAGGACCGGAGAGGAGGTTCGCTGGGAAGGCTTTCAGGATGGGGGGCTGGCCACGGGCCAGGAGCGGATCCTCTTTGTGGACGACGAGCATGCCATCGCCGAGATGGGCAAGGCCATGCTCTCCGGCCTCGGTTATGCGGTGACGGCCATGACCGATCCCGAGGAGGCTCTGGCCGCATTCCGGCGCGACCCCGGGGCGTATGACCTGCTCATCACCGACCAGACCATGCCGAAACTCTCCGGGGTCGCCCTGATTCGGGAGATCCGCGCCCTTTGCCCAGGTTTTCCGGTGGTGCTCTGCACAGGCTACAGCTCGACGATCAGCGAGGAGAGCGCGGCCAGCCTTGGCATCGGCCACTTCGCCATGAAGCCCCTCACCATGCGGTCCTTGGCCGCGACGGTGCGGGCGGCCCTGGCCAGGCAGGAGTCCGCCACCAACAATCTGCCTTCTGGATCGCGATAATGGCAAAAGAAAAAAACACCTATCTCTGCTCCGCCTGCGGAGCGGCCTTTGGCAAATGGGCGGGCCAGTGCGGCGGCTGCGGGGCGTGGGATACCCTGGTCGAGCAGCAGGGCGAGCCGCTCCGGCCGGGCAGGTTTCAGGGCTATGCCGGCAACCTGGCCCCGGTGCACAGCATGGCTGAGGTGCGCATGGAGGATGCCCCCCGTTTTTCCACCGGCCTCGGCGAGCTGGACAGAGTCTTGGGCGGTGGCCTGGTGCCCGGCTCGGTGGTCCTCATCGGCGGGGATCCTGGCGTGGGCAAGAGCACGGGGCTGCTGCAGGTCTGCTGCAACCTGAGCCTCACCAAGAAGGTGCTCTATGTGAGCGGCGAGGAATCGCTGCCGCAGATCGCCATGCGGGCCCGGCGTCTCGGCCTGCCCGACCAGGCCCTGCTGCTCCTGGCCGAGACCCAGGTGGAGGACATCTGCGCAACCGCTGTGCAGGAAAAGCCGCAGGTCATGGTGATCGACTCCATCCAGACCATGCAGGTGGCGGGAAGTCAGTCCGCCCCGGGCAGCGTCAGCCAGGTGCGCGAGTCGGCGGCCATGCTCACCCAGTTTGCCAAAAAGAGCGGCACTGCCATCTTTCTCGTCGGCCATGTCACCAAGAGCGGCGATCTGGCCGGCCCCCGGGTGCTTGAGCATATCATCGACGTGGTCTGCTACATCGAAGGGGGCGGCGACTCCCGCTACCGGGTGATGCGGGCGGTGAAGAACCGCTACGGCGCGGTCAACGAGCTGGGGGTCTTCGCCATGACCGACAAGGGGCTGAAGGAAGTGAAGAACCCTTCCGCCATCTTTCTTTCCCGCCACGACGAGGCGATGCCCGGCAGCGTGGTCATGGTGGTCTGGGAGGGGAGCCGGCCGCTGCTCGTCGAGATGCAGGCCCTGGTGGATGACAGCCACAGCGAGAGTCCGCGCCGGGTCACGGTGGGGCTTGAGCAGAACCGCCTGGCCATGCTGCTGGCCGTCCTGCACCGGCATGGCGGCATCGCCACCTATGACCAGGATGTTTTTATCAATGTGGTCGGCGGGGTGCGGGTTTCCGAAACCAGCGCCGACCTGGCCCTGCTCCTGGCCGTCCTTTCAAGCCTTCGCAACAAGCCGCTTGCCGCCGATCTGGTCGCCTTCGGCGAGGTGGGGCTGGCCGGGGAGATCAGGCCGGTGCCCAGCGGGCAGGAACGGCTGCGGGAGGCGCTGAAGCACGGCTTCAAAAGGGCGATCATTCCCCAGGCAAATGTCCCCAAGGGCGGGATGCAGGGGCTGGAGATCGTCGGGGTGGGCAAGCTTTCCGAGGCCCTGGACGCCGCCCTCTGAGCAGGCCCTGCCCACGGCGGGAACACTCGCGCCGGCCTTTTTTCTCTCCCTGGGCGGCTCCCCGTGGACTCCCAGCGAACTTTTGCGGCTGTTGCCCGGCCATCTTGCATGGTTGGCAGCGAAAGAAAGGCGCTGCCAACGGTGTCTGGGGCGTGGGATTGAAACGTGCCTGGCGGACCTGTGAACTTTTGCGGCTGTTGCCCGGCCATCTTGCATTGACAGGGCATTTTTGAAATGGTACATAACTGACGGACCTTAGGGAGGAATGGCCGAGTGGTTTAAGGCGGCGGTCTTGAAAACCGTTGTACGAAAGTACCGTGGGTTCGAATCCTACTTCCTCCGCCAAAAAACGATGCGACTCCCCTTGCGGAGAGATGACCGAGTAGGCCGAAGGTGCTCGCCTGCTAAGCGAGTGTAGGACCACAAGTTCTACCGAGGGTTCGAATCCCTCTCTCTCCGCCATTTTATAGTCCGGCAAAGTCCGGAGCAGTCCTGGAAGCCCCGAGAAATCGGGGCTTTTTCTTTTTGCGTTGTCCGTGGTTGTCCACCCTGATATAGTAAAATCCGGTACGTTTGGGGGCTTTTTTGGGGGCAAGAGGAATGAGCCCCCAAGGGGAAGCCCCCAAAATTACGGTGACGGGGAGGAAGTTCAATGCCAAAGCGGATTGCGCCACTTACAGACCTTCAAGTTCGGAACGCAAAAGCCCCCAAAAAAGAGGTCAAACTTTTTGATGGTGGGGGCCTTTATCTGTCTGTTACCCCTTCTGGGGGCAAGCTCTGGCGGTTTAAATATCGTTTTGGGGGCCTTGAAAAGAAGTTGTCTTTGGGGGCCTTCCCGGCGGTGTCCCTTGCCGCTGCCAGACAGGAGCGGGACAAGGCGCGCCAGCTTCTGGCGCAGGGGATTGACCCAGGTGCGGCCAGAAAGGAACAGCAGCGGGTTGGCCAGCGGGAAGAGGATACGTTCAAGGCTCTGGCCGGTGAATGGGTCGCGTTGCAAGAAGGGGCATGGGCACCAACTCATACCGAAACCGTCAAGGCTCGGCTGGAAGTCTATGTATTCCCTCACCTTGGCGCACGGCCAGTTTCGGAGATCACGCCGCCTGAGCTTTTGTCCGTACTTCGGCGCATCGAGGCAAAGGGCATTGTGGAAACGGCGCACCGGGTGAAACAGATTTGCGGGCAGATATTCCGCTACGGCGTGGGGGTGGGCAGGTGCGAGCGTGACCCATCGGCGGACCTGCGGGGGCAACTGGTAAGAAAGCCCAAGGTCAAACACATGGCAGCCCTTACTGACCGCAAGGAAGTGGCGGCATTACTCCGGGCGCTAGACGATTATGCCGGTTCCCTGGTACTTCGTTGTGCCTTGCGATTGGCGCCGCTTGTCTTTGTCCGACCAGGGGAATTGCGGCACATGGAATGGGCGGAAATTGATTTTGACACCGCGTTGTGGACAATCCCTGCCGAGAAAATGAAGATGCGGAAGGTTCATGCCGTGCCGTTGTCCCGGCAGGCGCTGGCGATTTTGGCGGAGATCAGGACCTTTAGCGGGGGCGAGTGCTATGTCTTTCCTTCTGCCACGGGTAAGGGAAGACCCATGTCCAACATGGCCATTAATGCGGCCTTGCGACGCATGGGATTCACCAAGGAGGAAATGACCGGCCATGGGTTTCGTTCTCTGGCCTCGTCGCTGCTCCATGAAGCGGGGTGGGATTCGACCCTCATTGAGTTGCAGCTTGCCCACCGCGACACCAATACTGTCCGGGCCATATACAACCGCGCGGAGCGTTTGGAGGAGCGCCGGAAGATGATGCAGGCCTGGGCCGACTACCTGGAACGGCTGGCTGCCGGGCAGGAGGAAAAAATAGTGCCGATCCGGTCGGCGCGGTGAACGATCACGCCGGGGATGCTTGAGCAGGGGGGCGGTTGCGCTTTCCGCGCTTGCCCTTGTCTGGCAGGGACAGGCCTGTCTGAGGCAAGGGCGCTTGGAAGGGTGGCCCGTTCTGGGGGATGCAAGAAGATCCCTGGCCACGCCAGCAGAAGGGCCTTGGCACCTGGGGCTTTTCTGGTTTCCTGGCTTCGGGCAGCGACGCCCTTCAACGGGCCTGCGGCCCGCAGCGGGCATTCTCTTCGACGCCTGCACGGCGGTAAGTTTTCCCAGCCTTCGGCTTTTTGCCCTCATGCTATTCAGCGGGATTCCAGCCAGACGCGAATCTCTCCCTTTCGCCAGCCAACCGCCCGGAACCCCAGGGATACGGAACGGGGAAACGCTCCTTTTGCCATCATTTCATAAATGGTGCTCCGGCCAAGCCCTGTCAGCCGCCGGACTTCCGGTAACCGCAAAATTGCTATTTCTTCAAGGGGCGGATTCATAGTCGATAACTCCATAAGTTCAAAAAGGAATACGCTCAAAATCCAGAACACCTGACAAAAGCGGGCCTGGATCGCGGGGCATAGAAAAACCAAAGGCGCCTTCCAGCAACCGGAACACCGTCCTGTGATTGGCCAGGAGGAAGAAGGATTGCATCGCCCTCAATCGATGTGCATAGCCCCGTGAGCTCGGAAAATGCTTCATCCATTTCCGGACCAAACGGCGGAGCTTGAGAAAGGTGTCCCGTGGGAGCAATACATGGCTGCAAGTGGCGGCCGGGAGATTTTTGCGGCAGAAGACCCCCCAAAACCTTCCCGGCGTTGCCCACTGCGGCAGGTCAGAGCCAGTGGGCTTGCCGACGTACTTGCAGACATAAGAGCGGATTTTGCCAAATGAGTCGTCGATATAATCCGCCTGGGTGCCTGCCCGGAGGTGCCGCTCATCCCCGGAACCGACAACCCGAAACCACGTTTCCGCAATGCCCTGGCGCAAAAGGGCAATATGCAATCGCTCTCCGCCCAATGAGCCAAGAAGATGGAAATGAGGCGCGCCCCGTCTTTGCGGCTCCAACTTCCAGAAGAACCAGGCACAGTCAAAGCGGCGGCGGACTTCATGAAAGAAATTATCGAGGTGGCGTTTCCATTCCTTGGGATTGGCGGAATACAGGCCAGGGTAGGTCAGGGTGATGCAGAGATCGGGCAGCGCGGAAAGGGAAAAGATTTTCTTGAGCAAGCTGCGGCGTGCCTTTGAGGAAAAGGCGGTAATGGCCTGACGCTTGCCGGGGGGATGAGGATTGCGTGGCCGAGATGAAGACGAAGGGCCACGGAAATCCGTATAGCCGGTATAAATGCTGACGGAATAAGCGTCAGCGGATGGAGGATTGACAGAAGTCGCACCTCCGCTGTAAGTTGGAGACATGTGGGCACCTCCTTAGGTGTCTGCGGGGCCTGCTGGCTGGTACGAGTTTGGCGACGAGGACCAACCAGTGGGCTTTCTTGTTTATTTTTTAGGGAATGTTGCTTCCCACCTTTCTATAAATTTTTCACGCCATTCTTCATACTCTGCAAACGTTTCACTTTCTTCTTTTGCTTTATTTTCCATAATCGCTAAACGCATTTTCGCCCTTGTCGATTCAGGATGTTTTCGGCAGTATTCAGCTTCTTCTTCGTCTTTTAAAATTTCCTCATAACGCCTTAGCGATTCATCCACATCATCACGTAAATTTTCAAGTGCAAGTGAGCGCTCTTGGAAGTCTGGGTTGAGCCATTGTAGTGGGGTCATCGCTAATACATCACTGCGAAGCTTTGAGAAAAATTCATCTACCAAATGAGATATTGGTTTTTGGATGACATAGCTCCATTTTTTAGCGAATTCTAAAGCTTCTTTATCTAGGGAAAGATTAATTCTTTGTTTTTCTTTTTTGTTCACGATGGCACCTATGCGCATAAGTTTTATATCCATGCGCATAGGATAAAACCACATGCGCACAGAATGCAAGAAAAAAGCGCGTGAGATTAAAAAGGGTGGTCGCCGAAATATGACTCTTTAACAAGCCCGGGTGTCCTGACACCGGGGGCGGCACCCTCCCTGCCAGGAGGGGAGCCACCCCCGCCACCGGGAAGCTGTTGGCGGTCGCTTACGGGTGATCTCTGGATGGCATGGGAGTCTGGCGGTTGGGGGCCTTCTTGGGGGCTTCCCGAAAAGGATGTGAGAAAATTATTAAATTAAACCGAATGATTGCGTTAAAAGTTATATGGACTCTCTCGCCATTTTATAGTCCGGCAAAGTCCGGAGCAGTCCAGAAAGCCCCGAGAAATCGGGGCTTTTTCTTTTTGCGATTCTCCGGAATCTCCGCCCTGATAGAGTAAAATTCCCATATCGCCGGCCAACCCCATTGACTGGCGGACATTTTCTGCTGTACTCTTTTGCAGCGGCAGGAAGCGGGATGCCTTGTTTTTTCGGTCCTGAGCAGTACTGGCCGGGAAAAGAGCGGCATTATGGGGAAGCGAGCGGGGGGGGGCAGAAATGGAAGCTGCGCAGGTGCAGAAAATTGTGGTCAAGCCCGGCTCTGCGGTGAAAATACGTTGCCAGCAGTGCGGGCTGGTCAAGGAGGTGCCCCCGCAGAATCTTGCCGCCCTCAAACGGGAAATCCAGGTGCGCTGTGTTTGTTCCGCGATTTTTCCGGTCCAGTTCGAATACCGGAAATTCTATCGCAAACAGACAAATCTGGAAGGCATCTACCAGAAGCGCCTGGGCGGCAGTGAGGGGTGCAGCCTGGCCTTGCGCAGAAAAAAAGCGAATTGCCGGGTGCTGAATCTCTCCATGCACGGTGCCGGATTTTCCGTGCTGGGCTGGCACATGCTGCAGGCGGGAGATTCTCTTTTGCTCGGTTTTGCCCTGGACGACCACGGCAATACCTGGATCGAGAAGCGTTGCGTCGTGCGGGTGGTGGCGGAGAATTATGTCGGCGTCGAATTCGACGAGCCGGCCAATGCCGACAAGAATTTCGGTTTTTATCTGCTGCCCTGACCACCTTCAGGCAGGAGTTAGAGCAGATATTTGATGAGCAGGTAGCCCCCCGCCAGCAGGACCAGAAAGAGGATGGTGAGCAGGTTGAAGTAGCGCTCGATGAAGGTGCGCACCGGGGCTCCATAGCGATGGATGAAGGCCGCCACCAGGAAAAAGCGGCCGGCCCGCGAGACAAGGGAGGCGAGCAGGAAGGTGGGGAAGTCGAGGCGGAAAGCGCCGGCGGTGAGGGTGAAGAGCTTGTAGGGCAGGGGAGTGAACCCTGCCGCGCCTACGGCCAGGGCGTCGTACTGGCGGTAGAGGGACTGCACGGTCAGATATTTTTCCTCCAGGCCATAGAGTTCCAGAATCGGCTGCCCCAGCGAATCCATGAAGCCCAGGCCCAGGCCGTAGCCAAGAGCCCCGCCGAGCACCGAACCCGCGGTGCAGATGGCGGCGAAGCGGTAGGCCTTGGTCGGCGCGGCGATACAGAGGGCCATGAGGAAAACATCGGGAGGGATGGGGAAGAAGGAAGACTCCGCCACCGCCAGCCAGAACATGGCCCAGACTCCGTGCGGGGTTTGCACCCAGGCCAGGCAACGGTCGTAGGCGGCCCGGAGGAAGGAAGTCGGCCGAGCCACACTTTTTTCCGCTTCAGTCATGCCGCTTTCCAGCCATGGATTCCGACCAGCTTCACGAAACGCACGCTTTCCACCGGGCTGCTCGTCACTTCCCCCTGGTTTTTTTTCACCACCATCAGGGTCTGCCCCTCCTCGTCGCCCACGGGCAGGACCAGGGTTCCGGGGTCGGCGAGCTGGTCGATGAGCGGCTGCGGGACCCGCGGTCCGGCGGCGGTGACGATGATGGCGTCGAAGGGGGCGTTTTCCGGCCAGCCCACCGTACCGTCGTCGATTTTGCTGTTGATGTTGAAAAGATGCAGCTGGTCGAAGGTCCGGCGGGTTTTCGCCAGCAGGGGCTTGATCCGTTCCACGGTGTAGAGGCGTTCGCAGAGCGAGGCGAGGATGGCGGACTGATAGCCGCAGCCCGTGCCGATTTCCAGCACTTTTTCCGTACCCTGCAAATCGAGGAGTTGGGTCATCAGGGCCACGACATACGGTTGCGAGATGGTCTGGCCGTGTCCGATGGGCAGGGGGAAGTCGCCGTAGGCCTGGGCGTGCAGCGCGTCCTGGATGAAGAGATGTCTTGGCACCACCGACATGGCGTGGAGCACGGCCGGATTGTCGATTCCTCTGGGGAGAAGCTGCTCCTGGACCATTCTGGCCCTGACCTTTTCGTACTTGCTAGTCCGCACGGGGCTCACTGATGGAAATGCCGCTTGCCTTCATCTCCTCCTCGTCGAAGGCCCGGTAGACGCAGGTATGCACGCGGTCGCCGGCAAAGGTGATGGTGACCACGTTGTAATTTTCGGAGCCGAGCCGGGGGCCGAGAAAGGGGGTTTTGCGCAGGGTGCTTTTCTTTACCTCGTAGTAGAGCCATACCTCGCCAAGTTCGGATTGCTGCTTTGCATCCGGAGGCCCGAGGGCCGTGACCACCTCCTGGGCGGTCAGGTTCGGGCTGATGAGGCAGATGTCGGAGGCAAGGTGGCGGACCGGTTCGTTATAAAAACAGCCGGAAAGGATGAAGCCGGCGAGGAAGAGCGCGAGGGGGAAGCGAAGGCGGGGAGGCGAGTGCATTGTTTTCTCCGGTAAATTGTATGGGGCGGGGAAAAAATCTTGCCGCAAGGTAGCGCGAACCGGCGCAATTTGCAAGCGGCAGCGCGGCGTCCCTCCCCGTTGGTTGCCTGGCGGTTTTTCGCGCCCAGGCAAGAGAAAGCCTTGACCAGCTGTTAAGATATATAATAAAGTTGTAGTGTTATACATATTTTTTTGGGGAAGATCAACGGAAGAAGAGTTGATGGCGGGCTGGCAAAGCTGCTGCGCGGGAACCACTGTCCAGGGGAGACCTCTTATGCGTTGTCCGAAGTGCAATTACATCTCGTTTGATCGGCGCTACAACTGTGGCAAATGCGGCACGGATGTCGCCTCTGTTGCCGAAAAACTGCAGGGCACGGGCCTGAATGTGCAGGCCCCGTTTTTCCTTGCCTCCGCGCTGGGCGTAGCTGCCGCGGTCGAGCCCGAGCCAGCCCCTATCTTCGTGGAAGAGGAGGCGGGCTTTGGGCTTGGTGAGCTCGAGACGGATGTCCTGCCGGAGGGCCCCGCTTTTGGTGGCGTCGGGGCGGACCTCGAACTTGCCGGCTCCCCCCTGGAAGAGGAAGCGGCCGCCACTTCGGCGCCGCAGCCCCTGGGCCTTGAGGACATAGATGTTTCCGACCTCGTTCCGCCCCAGGCAGAAGAACTCTCCGGGCTCTCCCTGGATATTGAGGAGGAGGGGCCAGGGCTCTCCGCGCCGGCCCCTCTGCCCGAGGAGCCGGCACAGGCGCTTGCCGAGGGGCTGGAGCTTCCCTCGCTTGACGACGAGGAGCTGCTGGGCTCGGGGGCTGCGCGGGAGGATGAACGGGGCGCTTTCGGCGAGGAGGAGTCCGGGTCCGGCGAGGAGGAGATCGTCGATCTTTCCGCCCTGATGGATCTCGGGGAAGAAAGCCCGCCTGCGGAAGCCGAGGCCTCTGCGGATGAGGGGGTCGAGTTCGTGCTTTCCCTCGATGATGACGCGAGCAAGCAGGCGCCGGAAGAAAAGCCGGTGGATATCTTCGATTTGGGGCTCACCATGGAAGGCGAGGAGAAGGATTGAGCATGGAGCTGGCGTCGGAAGCGGAGGCCGCTCCGGCAGAGGGCCCGGACCGGGCAGAGGAGTGGGGCGGCGAATATATCGGGTTTCTGCCGCGTTGCCTGGCGCTGGCCATTGATTCCGCGGTCATTGCCCTGGGTTATGGCTGCTGCGCCTTCCTGGCGGCTTTATTGTTCCTTTTCCTGGGCAAGGGGGGAGGCCTCATCCTGGTTGCGACCCTTTTTCTCGGTTCCGTTTTTGCCCTGCTCAGCTTTCCCCTCTTTGCCTTCTTCTATTTCTGGTTCATGCATGGCTGGCAGGGGCAGACCGTCGGCAAGATGTTCATGGGCATCCGCGTGGTGCGCAGGGATGGGGGCGATCTTTCGCCAGGGCTTTCTTTCCTGCGCCTGGCAGGCTCAGCGCTTTCCGTGCTTTCCTGCGGCCTGGGCTTTGCCTGGGCGCTTTTTGACCGCGAGAAATGCTGCTGGCATGACCGGCTGGCCGCCACGCGGGTGATTGCCGTTTCCTGAGAGGCGGGGCCGAGGCGAGCCCCCCCTGTCAAATCTCTTGACAAGCGGGCAAGATTCAAATAAGGTGGTCCTCGCAAAAATCAAAAAGATCAACCGTTGGCAGCGCCTTGAACGATGCCAGCAAATATATGAATAGCTGCTTTTTGCCGGGATAGCTCAGTCGGTAGAGCATCGGACTGAAAATCCGAGTGTCCCTGGTTCAAATCCTGGTCCCGGCACCAGTGCATAGAAAAGGGGTTTGCGGCCTTCCGGTCGCAAACCCCTTTTTTTTGTCACAGGCAAAAGCAGGCAAGCGCCGCAGGTTCCCAAAGGCGGGGAATGCCTCTCCTCCGGCGGGAGAGGGGCTGTTCCCCTTCTCCTCTTGGGAGAAGGCCGGGATGAGGGCCTGGCTGCGCTCGCGGCCGGCGGTTGCCCAGGCGGCCACCTGATAGGTGAGGAAATCCTCCAAAAGCCCGGGCACACAATAAAAAAAGCCCCCTGCGGAATATCCGCAGGGGGCTTGCTTGCTCAGGCTGCTTCCAAGATCCGCTTGTGGCGGGGCTTAGAAGGTCATGGTCAGGTGGTGGGTCAGGAGGTAGACGTTCTCGGTGTTTGCGCCGGCAACGCCACCCTCAAAGAAGTCGCCGGTGTCGAGGTAGCCGAAGTGCGCCTCGTAGGTGAGGTTGTCGAGCAGCTTGTAGGCGGCGCCCACGTTGTACTCCCAGCCATACTCGTCGTCCCAGCCAGCTTTCTCGGCGTCGGCCTGGGCCCAGCCGATGGCGCCGTGCAGGGTCAGGCGGTCGGAGGCGGCAAAGTCAACCGCGGCGACAATGGCATGCACACCGGCGCTTAACGCATCGGTATCTGCAGCGTACTGGTCAGCATTGAGTAAACCGGTCTGGCGGCCGGTGAGGATGTAGAGGGGGGTAAACTCGGAGCCGGTTACACCCTGGGTGGTAGTGTTAGTGCCGAAGACCTCGTTATCGGTGTCGGTGGAGTTATTGTCGCCGGAGGCATAGAAGTACATCAGGCTCGGGGTGAGGGCGTCCATCTTGGCGCCGAGCTCGAGCATGGCGCCCCAGGAGTCGTAATCAACCGTGGCGGTATTATCGCCGAAGTTGTGGGTCAGCTCGCCGTTGAAAAAGAGGTTCTCCCTCTTGTACTTGCCGTAGATGGAGGCGGACTGCTTCTCGTTGTCATGGTTGGCAGCATTGCTGTTGGTGAAGCCGTAGCGGATGCCGGAATCGAGGTTCTCGTTCTTGTAGTAGAGACGGGCTTCGTAATGGTCGTTGTCGGAGGAACTGGTGGCGTCATACGCATCGCCCTCGGTGCTCTTCTGGATGTAGAAGAGGGTGGAGAGGCTACCGGACTTCAGGAAGCTCGGCCAGAGCATGATGCGGTCCGCACGGACATCGGTGTCGGCAAAGGAGGTGCCGTAGGGGCCGGCCGGGGTGCGACCGACACGGATCTTGCCGATGGGGGAGGCATAGTCCATGTAGAGGTGATGGACGTAGACATCGTTATTGGCAGCCATGGAGCCGGCGGTGTCGTCCTGATTGCCCCAGATGGAGTCGTCAGCCAGGCGGACGGTGGAGAACATGGAGATCTTGTCGTTCACCTTCATGGTCGGCTTGAGCTCGAAGGTGTGCTGGTACCAGGCGTCGGAAGAGGCGTCGTTGGTGTTGAGGTCAACGCCGTTGCCGGTACCCTTGTCGAAATAGATACCTTCCGCAACGTAGTTGCCGCTCATGCTGAACTCGACAGCGGAAGCGGTGGAGGCCAGGCCCGCGACCAGCCCCAGGGCTGCTACAGTGGACAATACTTTCTTCATCTCTTATCCCCTTTTGATAAGGTTAATAAAAAAAAGAAACAACTCAGTACTGAGTTTAAGCCAGTTTGCCGCCGAAATGTCAAGTTTTTTGTACCCGGTATGATTTTTTTTATCCCGCGGAGCGCGAAGGGCAAAATGCGGAATGCAAAGCGCAACGCCAAGGCGCGGAAGCGCGAGGGGATGGCAATGTGAAAGGGGTAAATGGATAATGCAAAATGAAAAGTTGAAAGGGAAAGAGCGTTCAGCGTGGCCGGGCTGGATGAAAGGTCGGGGTGCAGGGCATTTTCTGGTGGCGATGGTCGCTTGACGATTGCCGTGCGTATGCATACAATGCATGTACGATTATTACAGGAGGATTGATATGCTGAAAGCGGCAAATGTGACGGTTCGCGTCAAGCCGGCCACCAAAAAACGCCTGGAAGCCTTGGCCAGCGCAACCAGGCGGTCGAAATCCTATGTCATCGAAGAGGCGCTTGAGCTGTATCTGGATGTGAATGAGTGGCAGATCGAAGGCATTGCTCAAGCTCTGGGCGAGGCAGAGAGGCCGAACGCTGTTTTTGTCGAACATGAGGAGGTTCTTGCCAAGTGGGAGGCAAAAAAAGGTGCGCATTAAGTGGTTGAGGCTTGCTCTCCTCGATCTTGACGCGATTGAAACCTTTGTCGCCGCAGACAGCCCCGCGGCGGCCGTTGATGTTGTCGTTCAGGTTATCCGCTCAGTTTCCCTTCTTGCCGATCAACCCGGCATCGGCCGAGCGGGGCGCGTTCCCGGCACCAGGGAGTTGCTGGTGCCGGGAACGCCTTATATCATCCCCTATCGCGTCAAGGATGGCGTGGTTGAGGTTCTGCGGGTCTATCACTCTTCGCGAAAGTGGCCGGCGCGGTTGTAAGGCAAAGCGCGGCAAGACAAATGAAAGGTGAAAAAAAGTAACGCGAAGGCGCGCGGGATGGGATGAAGCCTGCGACCGAATGCGCAACGGGTTGATATTCTCGCGCTTTTGTGCCTCCGCGCTGCGTCCTTTCGTGGCCGCCCGTTTTCCCGGCTATTCTTCCGTATTCTTGGTCAGATCCAGCTGATACATCAGCACCGTGGCGGTCTGCTCGCTCAGGAAATCCAGCGGGCTGCCGGAGAGGATGATGCCGACCAGGAGTTCGGCCGCGGTTTTCTCGGCGTTGGGCCTGAGGAGATAATCGACGATGTAGCCGTCGATCTTCCTGGTCCGCCACAGCTCGGTCAGCGCGATGCCGTTCCAGGTCAGGGCGTGGATCTCGCCGGAGGGGTAGTTCTTCATGTTTCTGAAGAGCCGGGAGGAAGTGGAGAGGTTCTTGTTGATGATCACATCCTGGATGCCGTCGCCATTGACGTCCTGGACGATGATCCGGGAGGGGATGTAGATCCGGCCCAGATCCTGCACTTGGGTGACCTTCTGGCTGATACCCAGGGCCTCCTGGCCGCCGATGAAGCGGGTGGTGCCGCCGTAGAATTCGTCGCTCTTCCAGAGCGAGGTGCCGCCGGCGCGCAGCACCTGGAGCCGGTCGTACTGGTCGATGGCGATGATCTCCCGGCTGCCGTCGTTGTCCAGGTCGGCGATGGTGAACTCGAAGAGGTTCACCGACTCGGGCAGCTCGATGCGGCTTGCCGGTTTCACGGTGTCGCCGTTCAGCTCCAGGCGATGGATGCCCGGGGCCACGGCCTTCTCGGTGTCGGAGCGCTGGCCGGCCAGCACCATGCCCTCGCCCGGCAGCTCCATGGCCCGGACATACCATTTGGCGTCACGGAAGAGGAAATTGGCCTTGTCGCCTTCCAGCCATTCGCAGGCGAAGGAGGCGGGGTTTTGGGTGTCGGCCGCGCTGGCGTAGATCTCCGGCTTGCCGTTGCCGTTGAGGTCGGCGACGGAAATGGCGTGGATCCGGTAGCCTTTCGGGCCGGGGATCTGGCCGACCTTGCTGAAGCGGTTGCCGTCGCGCTTGTAGATCTGCACGCTCTCCCGGTCGGCCAGGATCACCTCCTCGGCGCCGTCGCCGTTCAGGTCGGCCAGCTCCATATACTGGAGGGAGAGCTTCATGTTCTGGCTCTTGCTGAAGTCGAAGGCGGAGTTGATGCCCTTGCTGTAGATGAAGGGGGAGGCACCTTTCCGGACGGCCAGGGCCCGATCCGGGTGGGCGGTGAGATACTGGTTCTGGGGGGCTTGGGCGGGCGCGGCGGCCTGGGGTTGGGCAAGGGCGGAGGCGGGTCGCTTCTGGCCGAACATCTTTTCGCCGATCTCCCAGGCCAGGTTGTCGATGGCCGGGATGATCTCATTTTCGCCGGCTGCGGTGGCATAGAAGCTTTGCGGGGTGCCGGTGGCGAGGTCATAGACCTTGGCGTCCAGCGAGAGGCTGCCGCCCAGGGCGGTGAGGCTGCCGGTGGCCAGATAATCGGCCCGCAGGGCCCTGCCGATCTTCAACAGCGCTTCGTTCTGGGTCGGCACCGGGCCGGCGAGGGCCTTGTCCACCAGGCCCTTGTCGATGACGGTGAGGCCGACGCCGGAGCCCAGCCGGCTGGCCAGCATGTCGCGGATGCCGCTGGTGAGATAGCTCATGTCCTGAGGGGCGTTGGCGGTGAAGGGCAGGAAGGCGATCGTGCCCGATTTTTCCGCAGCCAGGGCTGGGGCGCTCAGGAGGGTGAAGGCAAGTGCAAGCAGGAAGAAAAGGCGGGCGGCGGGGAAGAATCTACGCATCATGGGACCTGTAAGCCTGTGGGGGGTTGGTTGTCTTTGGCGTGGAAAATTTAACAAAAATAGGTGATAGTAGTACCCCCGGCCGCTGAAAACGGCAAGTTTTTTTTGTGGCAAGCCGCAAGCCGAGAGCCGTCGGCCCATAGCCTTTTTGAGGGAACCCATATGCAGACCACCATTTACCTGATCCGGCATGGCGTGACCGCCGCCAACAAGGAAAACATCTTCGCCGGCCGCACCCCGGAGCCGCTGCATGCGGAGGGTCGCGCCCAGCTTGCCGAGGTCGGCCGCGTCCTTGCCCCGGCCGGGATCGGCAAGATCTTTTGCGGGCCGTTGCCCAGGACCAGGCAGTCCGCCGAGCTGCTCGCCGCAGCCCTGGGCGCGGAGGTTTCCGTCGAGGATGGTCTCGACGAGATCGCCATTCCCCACTGGGACGGCCTGAGCAAGGAGGAGATCCGGCGGCGCTTCGGCGCCGAATACCCCACCTGGCTCGAGAGCCCGGCCGCCTTTGCCGTGGCCGGCTGCGAAACCATCGCTGGCGTGCAGCGGCGGGCGGTGGCCACGGTGGAGCGGATTTTTGGCGAATGCGCCGGTCGGAACAGCTTGGTGGTGAGCCATCTCATCGTGATCAGGAGCCTGCTGCTCCACTATCTGGGCAAGCCGATCGGCGGGTTCCGCTCCCTCAAGGTGGGCAACGCCCAGGTGGTCTCTTTGGAGCGCGCTGCGTCGGGGACGACGCGGGTAACCGGCTTGGGGTGAGACAAACGGCGCTGGCGGCTGGGCGGCCTGTGGCGGTTGACTATCTGTCCAGATCCCGGTGGCTGAGGGTGACGGGCCGGGTGCCGTTCTGGCGCAGGTGGCGGCAGAGCGCTTCGGCCACTGCCACCGAGCGATGCCGGCCGCCGGTGCAGCCCACGGCCAGGGTGAGATAGGCCTTGCCCGATTCCTCGTAGAGGGGGATGAGGAAGGCGAGCAGCGGCAGGAGCAGGTCGAGGAATTTCCGCCCTGTCTCGTTGGCCAGGGCGTAGTCGGCAACTTCCCGCGTCTGCCCGGTCTTTTCCTTCAGGTCCGGAACCCAGTAAGGGTTGGGCAGGAAGCGGACGTCGAAGAGCAGGTCCGCCTCCTCGGGTGGCCCGAATTTGTGGCCGAAGGAGAGAAGGTTGAGCCGCATGCCGATCTCCCGGGCCGGGTCCAGGGCGAGAAGGGCTCGGCGGAGATCGTTGGGGCTGAGGCTGGTTGTGTCGATGACGCAGCCGGCCATTTTTTTGAGCCCGGCAAGCTGTTTCCGTTCCTGCTGGATCGCCTCCCGGACATTGCCCGCCCTGCTCAGGGGGTGGGCGCGGCGTAGCTGGCTGAAGCGGCGGATGAGGCTGGTGTCGCTGGCTTCCAGGAAGATCAGGCTCGGGTCGCTGTGTTTGCCCGCCTCTGCGAAGTTCGAGGCAAAGGAGGCGAGAAGGTCGGGGTCCCTGGCGTCCATGACCAGGGCGAGGCGGTCAGGACCGCCGGTTTTGCCGGCCATCCCCTTGAGCAGGGGGAGGAGCAGAAAGACGGGCAGGTTGTCGATGCAGTAGAAGCCGGCATCCTCGAAGATATTGAGGGCGGTGCTCTTGCCGGCGCCGGAAAGCCCTGTGATGATGGTGAGCCTGGGGAGCGGGGCGGCGGGGGGCATGGGCTCAGCCGGCCTCGCTGAAGATGGCCAGCAGTTCCTCCTGGCCCTTTGCCTGGAGCAGCCTGCCGCGGAGGGGAAGGTTTTTCAGGAAGCGGGAGAGCTCGGCCAGGCAGCTCAGGTAGCGGGCGGCGGACTCTTCCGGGGCGACGAGCAGAAAGAAAAGATGGGTCGGCTTGCCGTCCGGCGCATCAAAGGCGATGCCGCGCAGGCTGCGGCCAAAGCAGACGACAATCTCCGTAAGGCCGGCGATTTTGCCGTGCGGGATGGCCATTCCCTCGCCGATGGCGGTGGAGCCGAGCTCCTCGCGGGCCAGCAGGGCGGCATGGATGGCGGCGGCCTCCAGGGAGGGGTATTCGGCGCTGATCGCCGCGGCCAGCTCCTGCAACACTTCTTTCTTGCCCGTTGCGCTAAGCTCCGGCAGGACGAGCGCGCTTCTGATTTCCTTGATGATGCCCATGGCCTTCAGCCCAGGTTCGGCTTCTTGCGCAGTTTCGAGGGCAGGATGCCGAGCTGTTCGCGGTATTTGGCCACGGTGCGCCGGGCAAGCTTGATGTCTTCCCTGGCGAAGATGTCGGCGATGGCGTTGTCGCTTAAGGGGTTTTCGTGGTCTTCGCCCTGGACGATGGAGCGGATCCGCTCCTTGATGCTTTCCGAGGCCATGGCGTCGCCGCCGTCGTGGCGGCTGATGGCGGAGTTGAAGAAGTACTTGAGTTCGAAGGTGCCCTGGGGGGTGTGCACATACTTGTTGCTGGTCACCCGGCTGATCGTCGATTCGTGCATACCCAGGTCCTCGGCCACGTCGCGCAGGACCAGGGGTTTGAGGAAGGCGACCCCTTTTTCGAAGAAATCGTACTGGAACTTGAGCAGCGACTCCACCACCCGGTAGATGGTGCGTTGGCGCTGCTGGATGGACTTGATCAGCCAGAGCGCGGATTTGAGCTTGTCCTGCACGTAATCCTTGGTGGCGTCCGGGGCCTTGGAGTCCTTCTTGAGGATCTCCTTGTAGTAGTTGCTCACCTTGAGGCGGGGCAGCCCTTCGTCGTTCAGGAGGATGACGTATTCGCTGCCCATCTTGTAGACGTAGACGTCCGGCACGATGTACTGCGGTTCCTCGTCGGAATAGAGGCGGCCGGGCCTGGGGTCGAGCCCCATGATCACCTTGACCGCGGCGAGGATGTCGGCCACGGGATGGCCGGTGGCCTTGGCGATGGCGGCGAAGTTCTTGTTCTCCAGGTGATGCAGATGGTCGCGAATTATGGTCGCGGCCAGCGAGTCGGCAAGCTCCAGGCGTTCCAGCTGCAGCAGGAGCGATTCCTTGACGTTGCGGGCGGCTACCCCGGCTGGGTCCATCTCCTGCACCATCCCGACCAGGCGCTGGGCTGTCGTCGCATCGCAGCCGGTCGCCTGGGCGATCTCCTCGTCGCTCACCTCGAGAAAGCCGTCGCGGTCGAGGTTGCCGATGATGAAGGAGCCGATCTCCTTCTCTGTCTCGGAGAGGTGGGAGAGGTTCAGCTGCCAGTTGAGGTGGGAGTGCAGGTTGGGCTTCGCGGTGAGGATGTCGAGGCGGGATGGCTGGTCCCCGTCATCTTTTTCGCGGCCCGAGGAATAGCCGCTTTCATACTCGTTGCTGTAGTTTTCCCAGTCTATTTCCTTGAGGGAGGACTCGCTGGATTCGATCTGCACCTCGGTGGTCCGCTCCGCTGCCCGGAAGTCGGGCGGGAGCTCCTCGGCCGGCGGGCTGTCGATGGTGGCCTCGCCCGGCTCCTGGCTTTCGGCCGCCTCTTCGAGCACGGGGTTGATCTCGATTTCCTGCTGGATGGTCTCGACCAGTTCGAGCCTGGAGAGCTGCAACAGCTTGATCGCCTGCTGGAGCTGGGGAGTCATCACCAGCTGCTGGCTCAATTTCAGTTGCTGCCTCAGTTCAAGCGCCATCGCCCTCTAGTCCCTCTCGCAATCAGCCATTATTTCTGGCGGTGCTGCCTGGAATTCCGGTGGGTTGGGGAATTTTCTTCCCCTGAGCAAAGTATAATCCATGGCGGCAAGGTTTTTGCAAGCAAAATCAGAGGGTGAAGTTTTCGCCCAGGTACATTTTCCGGGCCACTTCGCTGCCCACGATCTGTTCGGCGTCGCCGCTGATCAGGATCTTGCCCTGGCTGACGATATAGGCCTGGTCGCAGACCGAGAGGGTCTCGCGCACGTTGTGGTCGGAGATGAGCACCCCCAGCCCGCGCGCCTTCAGGTCGCGGATGATTTGCTGGAGGTCGGCCACGGAGAGGGGGTCGATGCCGGCAAAGGGCTCGTCCAGGAGGATGAAATCGGGCTCGGTGGCCAGGGCCCGCATGATCTCCACCCGCCGCCGCTCGCCGCCGGAGAGGGAGTGGCCGCGGTTGTCGGCCAGGTAATCGATCTTGAGTTCCTCCATGAGCTGCTGGGAGCGCTTTTTGATTTCCTTTGCGGAAAGGCCCAGCGGTTCAAGGACGATGCGGACGTTTTCCGCCACAGTGAGTTTTTTGAAAACCGAGGACTCCTGGGGCAGGTAGGAGAGGCCCTTCTTGGCGCGCTGGTGGATGGGCAGGCTGGTGATCTCCTCCCCGTTCAGGAAGATGGCGCCGGAATCGGGGCGGACAAAGCCGGCGATGGAGTAGAAGGTCGTGGTCTTGCCCGCGCCGTTGGGGCCAAGCAGTCCGACCACCGTGCCGGTTTCCACCCGCAGGCTGATGCCGTCCACCACCCGCCGCTGCTTGTATTGCTTGACGATGTCTATCGTTTCGAGAACAGACAAGAAAGCCTCCCGGAATGCAGCAAGTGCAAAGTTGATAGTGCAAAATTAAAAGTGAAGAAACAGTGGGCATGGGAGGGCTGTTTCAACAATTTTGCATTTTTCATTTTACATTCTTCTCTGGCTTGGTTTCCCCTTCGCCGCCGGGGTAGAAGAAGGCCTTGACCCGCTCGCCTTTCTTCTCGCTTTTCTCGACCACGCTCTTACCTTCGTCGAGATAGAGGATTACCGAGTCGCCGGTGACCAGGTTGTTGTCCTGCCAGACCTTGGTGTTGCCGGTGAGGAGGACCTTGCGCTCCGTCTCGAAGTATTCCATGGTGTCGCCGGTGGCGGTCCACTCCTCGCTCTGGATCTCGACGCTGCCCCTGGCCAGGAGTTTTTTCATTTTCCGGCCTTCGCCAGGCGTCAGTCTGGCTTTTTCCTCGTCGGAAAAATAGTAGACCGTCATTTCTGCGGAGCGGATGACCATTTCTCCCTGCCGGGCGTCCACCTTGCCTTCGAAAAGCACGGCGTTTTCGCTTTTCAGCGAGGTCATGCGGTCCGCCTCGATATGGATCGGTTCCTTGCCGCCCGGAGCTGCCGCCGGCTCCTCCTGGGGCGCGGCCCAAGCCGCGCTGGGGCCGGTGAGGAGCAGGAGGGTGGCGAGGAGCATGGCAAATCGTTTCATGGGCTGTCCTCCCTGGGGTGCCGCAAAAGGGGAAAAGCGAAGGCAAAGGGATAGGCAATGGCCCCTGGCCTGGTTGCCAGGTGGTTCCGGATTTCTGAAGCCGGCAAAGACCAGCACTGCGCCTCTCCGGCAATTGCTTTGCGGCGGCTTTTGCGCCATCCCTGCTATCTTCTTTACATCTTGCCGTGCGCAGGATATATCTTGCGCTTGCGCAGAGAAAGTTCCGTTTTGAGGCCTCCGTCCGCGCGACGGCCAGCAACGTCAACCATAACATAACCGACGGCCATGAAGAAAGGTATAGAGAAAGCGAAAACCCTCATCGAATCCCTGCCCTATATCAGAAAATTCGCTGGCAAGACCGTGGTGATCAAATACGGCGGCCACGCCATGGTGGACGAGGAGCTGAAGAAGAGCTTCGCCCTCGACATCATCCTGATGAAGTACATCGGCATCAACCCGGTGGTGGTGCATGGCGGCGGTCCGCAGATCAACAAGTTCCTCACCAGGATGAACATCAAGTCCGATTACATCCAGGGCATGCGGGTCACCGACGGCGAAACCATGGACGTGGTGGAAATGGTGCTGGTGGGCAAGGTGAATAAGGAGATCGTCAGCCTGATCAACTTCCACGGCGGCAAGGCCGTTGGTCTTTCCGGCCGCGACGGCGATCTGGTCAAGGCGCGGAAGATGAAGATCATGAAGGCGCAGGCCGAAAACGCCCCGCCCGAGCTCATTGATCTGGGTCGGGTCGGCGAGGTGACCAGCGTCGATCCCGGCATCCTCACCACCCTGGACGCCGAGGATTTCATCCCGGTCATCGCGCCGGTGGGCGTGG
>DDXK01000079.1 GCA_002347185.1 Desulfobulbaceae bacterium UBA2262
CCACGGAAACTTCGCTCAGGCGAATATCAAATTCCTGGCGGATGAGATCGCGCACCATTGCCCGCGTCCACAGAGCAAATTCGAATCTCAACTGGCGCGGATTGTTGCCGACCACAAGCCGATAAATCTTCTGCATCTGGTTGCCGGTCAGCCTGGGAGGACGCCCGGTTGCCGGCCTGCTGCGCAAGCCCTCTATCCCGTGTTCCCGGTACCTGGTCAACCATTCGTAAATCCGGGCGCGGCTAAAACCCAAAGTCTTTATGACCGCTTCCGGGCTTTCTCCTGCCTCCACACGCTTGACCGCCCGAATCCGAAGCTCTTCGAGGGTCTTGTGATCCAGTTTGCGTCCATCGAGTTCGTTCATGACCGCAGTATAACATATGTTCTCTAAATTATGAACTAATTAATAATCCACGGACCATGGCCAACCTGGACAGCATGGGGTCCGGGCCGCCGAGGGTAAAGTGGGGCAGCCAGAGGGTATTTTACCCAGTTCTCGGCCTTGTCGCCTGGCTCAGAGACAGAGTGCAGGAGGGGGGGTAACGAATGAGCGACAAACTGCAAAAGCTTGAGGCTCGGAAGGCCAAAATCGCGGCAGAAATCAGCCGCATTCGGGGGCGGGAGGCGGCCCAGGCAAGGAAAGATGACACCCGCCGGAAAATTATCGTTGGCGGGCTGGTATGGGGAATGGTGCAGCGTGGGGAAGTGGTGGACAAAAACGGCCTCCTGGCAGCCCTGGATAAGTCCCTTACCCGGCCTCAAGATCGCGCCCTTTTCAATCTGCCGCCCGCATGCCCCGAGACCCCCAGAAGGGGGTAAGGGCGCACTTAGGGGTTTCCTTCGGAAACCCGGTGCGCCAGGGTTGAACCCTGGACCCAAAGGAAGAAAAAAGAAGCAATGGCAATTTATCATCTCCATGTGGCGACAGGCAGCAGAGCCAAAGGGCAGAGCGCGGCAGCCAAGGCGAGGTATATCCTTCGAGAGGGAAAATACAAAAAGGATAGCGAGGAGGTGCTTTTTTCTGATTCTGGAAATATGCCAGCGTGGGCTGCCTCCCGCCCCCTGAAGTACTGGCGGGCCGCTGATGATTTCGAAAGGGCCAACGGGGTGCTTTTCCGCGAGATTGATCTAGCCTTGCCCGTTGAGCTGGATCTTGCCCAAAAAATTCAGCTCGCGAAAAAGTTTTCTGAGGAAGCAGCAGAGGGCCAATTGCCATACACAATGGGCATGCACCGCGGCAAAGAGCACAACCCTCATCTCCACCTGATGTTTTCTGAAAGGATCAACGATGGTCACCGGCGCGCCCCTGAAACTTGGTTCAGGCGAGCGGCATCGGCCGGCAAGCCCCCAGAAACAGGAGGGGCCAGGAAGGCCGACATAGGCAGCCAGCGCAAGGCGTGGCTGCAACAAATAAGGGAGAGGTGGGCAGATCTAGCCAATGAAGCTTTGGCGGAGGCTGGTTTTTCAGCCAGGATTGACCACCGCACCCTAGAGGCACAGGGGATCGACCGGCTTCCCCAGATCCACATGGGGCCGGCCGTAGTGGAGATGGAGGAAAAAGGCCTGAGCACCGACCGTGCCGACCGCGCCATTGAAATAGCCGAGGCTAACCAACTGGCAAAAGAGATGCAAGAAATAGATAGGGAAATCATCAATGAACAACAACGCAATCGACAGGGTGAAGCAGGCCCGCCGCCGGCCGGAAATCGGCGAGCTACAAGCCCAGCTCCAGCGGGCAAATCTGAAAATCACAAGGCTGGAAAAGGAGCTGCAAGGAATGGGCAAAGCCCTGAGAAAGCACCTGCTGCAGCACAAAGAAAATCAGCCGCGGCCGGGCCTGCTTGGGTTGCTGGTGGCGAGGCTGAGAAGATGAAAAATGACTATCGTGCAGCCGAAGAATCCTTCAGGCGAAAAAGAGCTTGGCTCAAAGATTCCAAGGAGCTGATAGCCCCGCCGTTGGCCCTGGGGCTGGACCATTCGCAGGAGCAACGCCGCCGAGAATTTTTCCAGTCGTGGCGATGGCTAGGAGATGGCGAAGAAGAGATCCGGCGGCGGGCGGCGCGGGAAAACAGGCAGGCCGCCGAAATCCTGCGCGACCTGGAGCACAGGCAGTATTTAATGAGGCAGGAAATAGAAAGAAGAGATAGGGAGGCCTACTACCTGCTCCGGCAGATCGAGGAGCTCAAGCCACACCAGATTTTCAAAAAATCAGATTTGAGCGGAAAATTGCGGGTGGCGCAGGAGGCTTTGAGGGAGGCCCAGGAAGAAAAAAAGAAGCTCGCGCTGGACGAGAAAAAGCTGTACCACGGCGTGCCGCAGAGCGCCGTGGAGCAGTTCTCGAGGAAAAAAGAGGCCGAGAGGGAAAAAGCCCTGGCCGAGCTGATGAAAAAAGAGGCTGATGAAAAAAGAGAAAGGGAAGAGCAGGCTAGGAGAAGGGAGGAGCGGGAAAATAGGCCCAGCCCCAGACCGCAGGCCCGCAGCCCCCGGAAATCAGGCGGGTGGACACCCCCGCGGCCATCATAAAAAGGCAGGTGAGCAATGAACGTCGCCAGCGCCACTTCGAGACGGGAAAGGGTAAAGAAGCAGCAGCCCACCCGAAAAAAACAAGTCCGCGACAGGGTCTTATCTGAGATTTTGAAAACCCCGGGCGGGCGTGACCTGCTCGCCCTGGTCCGTGCCTCAGGCCGGAGGCGCATCGGGGCAATTGAGGCCGTAACGCCGCCCGGCTCCTTTCTTGATCTGGTTGTCGAACAGGTAAAGACTAGAACTGACCTGCCCGCCGAGATTGGCTTGGCTGTCGTCCTGTCGCAGATTGCCGCCGCGTTGAGCCAGGCTGGAACAACCGTCTTGTGGCCCGACTCCGACAAGCCTGTTGAGATGGATATGTGGATGGTCGTGCTCGCGCCGAGCGGCGCCGGCAAAACGTTGCTGCGCAACCTTGTCGCCGAAGCACTGGATTTGCAGCTCCGGGAGCTGCCCGAGCCGGGCAGCTCCCGGGCGTTTCTGCAGGCCTTGGACGAATGCGCAGGGGTTGCGTGCTGGTCCCGCGACGAATACGGGCAGCTTGTTCGCCAGATCGCGGATGGTGGACCCATGGCGCAGCTTCGGGACTACATGCTTAGGAGTTATGACCATGTCCCGCTCGAAGTCTCGACCATGAAAGACGGACTGGTCAGGATCGAGAACCCGCGGCTCTCCATTTTCGGGTCCACAGTAGATAGCACCTGGTCGAGCTGCATCGATGCCGCTATGTTGGCCGATGGTCTGCTTGCCCGGCATTTGTTCATCGTCGCTGATCGGCGACCGCTGAGCGTACCGCGCTATCCAATTGCAGAGATGAAGCAAGTCATCGAGCAGGCCGCCGGGCCGTTGCGAATACGCATCAAGGAGCAGGAACAGTTCGTCATCACGGAGGAGGCCGCGAAGTTTTACGATGTGGCCTGGGTAGAGCTTGTGCAGTCGATTCGCAGCACCATCGACCCGGCCTATATCCGTCGCGTTACCTGGGGAGCGGCACGGTATGCGGTCATCTACCACATGTTACTTGGGCAGTCAGGGCGCGAAATCGGCACCGAGGCCATGCGCTGGGCGTGGCGAATGACGCAGTTGCATTTGCAGTACGTTCGTGAAGTTTTGAATCTGTCTGATCCTTCGGCATCGAGCAAGCTCGACCGTATCATTGAGTGGGTCATGGAACGGGAAAAAGAAGGAGCAAATGTGCACGATAAAGGGTTCATTCGTACCCTTTTACAGCGTTTTCGGGCCGATTTAAAAAGCACGGCAGAGGCAAAGCAGGTAATTGATTTAATAGGGAAAATTGGCAAAAATGACTGAAAGTTGTTGGCGCTTTGTTGGCACTCATTTGCCAACAACTTTTTTCCATATAAATCAGATGGTTAATTCATGTTTTGTTGTTGTTGGCAGGGGGGAGGGTGTCGGCGGCAGCCTGGAAAAAGCCTTATGCGCTATCCGCGCTTGCAAGCCTCGGGGCTATCCGCCCTGGGGCTTTTTTTTGCCTTGAAGGGGAAGGGTTCCCCTGCGGGGCTCCCTTCGGGGGGCATGAAGCTGCTCCAGGCTTCAGGCCTCCCGGCCAGCGCCTGGTTTTTCAAGCAGTTCTTTCCCGTTTCCTGGCCAAAGCTTCGCTTTTCTTGCCCGGCGCAAGCCGGCCACTAAACTCCCCGAAGAGCATGGCCGCTGGCCGAAGGCCTGAAGGCCATCGCGGGCCGCAGGCATAGGGGAGGGCTTGCCGAAGAGAAAAACGCTTAGAGGGGCCTTTCCGTTCGTTTTTGCCCCTAACTCCAATTCCTCCCTCAAGGCTGGCTTTTGTGCCGGTCTTGCAGATCGGCGTGGCAGGCCTTCCCGCATAGGGCCGGTTATTTAGATGACGTCCCGTTCTTTACCATCGGCAGAATCTTTGCCGGTTGGTCTTCCTTCAAGGATTGGGCCAGCCCCTGCATGGCCCGACGCTGGATATTTTCATCGCCTTTCGCGTACCGAAATACCATCGCGGCCGTTTTCCACCCGAAAAGTATTTGCAGATCTTTTACCGGCACCCCGCGTCGCGCTGCCAGCGTTGCGGCTGTATGCCTCAAGGAGTGGAATGATATTCGATCCCGTGGAGCCCGATTTTCGTTTAACCTGAGGCGGTCTACCGCCGTTCGAAACGCGGAGGGCGGCTCGCGGTGGATCGACCCGTCACGCTTGGTGAAGACGCGCTCCCCCGTGCCGCCGATCCCTCGGCGTTCAAGCATTGCCATGATTTCGGGCACCAGATAGATTTCCCGTGACTCGTGGTTTTTCGTGTCCGGAAATAGCGCGGCACCGCGCACGAGATCAACGTGCTCCCAGGTTAGCCGGGCGGCCTCCGAGAATCGGCACCCAACGTAGGCGCAAAACAGTGTTATATCATGGGCCGCCGGGTCGGCCATGGCCAGGTGGCCTAGAATTTCCTTCAACTCTTGCGGGGTGAGCACCCGGAGGCGGGTATTGTTCACCTTGGGCAACTGTACGCCAGCTGCCGGATTATCGCCAGCCTTGACCAGCTTCCGCTTGGCAGCCAGTTTCCATATGCGGTACAGGGTGCCGACGGCGTATTGCTGTGTGCGCGGAGACAGCCCTCGCGATCGCATGCAGTCCAGCATTCGCTCCACGTCTTCCTGCATGATCTTTTTCAGCGACTTATCACCCATGGCGGGGCTGATGTGCTTTGCAAAATGATATTCCTCTTTGCTCCAGGATGATTTATTCGGCAACCGAGCTTTGAGGTGGTTGAGATAGTCCTGGAGCCAGAATTCCGAAAGAGACAACCTTTCTGCTTCTTGGGCGGCTAACTCCCGCGCCTGGATGGCCCGTTTTTCTTTAAGAGTGCGCGGGCCATTGCCGGTGGTGGCTGCCTTTTTCAGGTCGGCAAGCTCAGCTGCTGCCTTTGCCTCCGACCAACCTTCCGAGGCCCACCCAAGGCCTTCCTCGCGTCTTTGTCCTTCCACCTGATAGCGGATGGCGAAGTACCTGTCTTTTTTTACACCGTGACGCCGGGTTTCATGTTCGTAATACCTCACTCCACGCGTTCCGGTTGACTTCCATTTTGCCATCTAAGCTCCTTGACAAAAAAAATCCCTCGGGTTAATTCTCTCCCCATCCTCTCCCCACGTATAGCGTGAATGGGGAGGAAATTTAGTGAAACTCTGTGAAGTAGAGTACTCGCTAAAGAGCAGAAAAGTCAATAGGTTAGTGATTCACTGTGAAGCCCTGTGAAGGTCATTTTTCGGACTTAAAATCCCTCGGGGCTTGCCCCGTACGAGTTCGACCCTCGTCCTGGGCACCAAGGCTTTCCGAGGCTGCAAGTGTTATTCTTGTGGCCTTTTTTTGTCGGGAGCCGTTTTTGCGGTGGTGGGAAGAGCGAATCTGTTTCAGGATGATCGGGTTCAGTTCCCGCTTGGCGGACAGGGAAAAGAGAAAAAGGTCGCGGATGACCTGAAGTGAGGAAGCAATGGCCAGCAAACCAGCCACCATCGATTTCGTTGCCGAGCTTTTCTGTCAGGCGACCAAGAAGACCCTGGAAAAAAGCACGAGGAAGGAAATCAAGTACTCAAAGACCATTCAGGTCATTCCTGAGGTGGGACTCAAGCCAGACATCGGCTGTTTCGTGCAGTTTTCCGGCGACTACAACGGGCTGGCCATTCTCAACTTTTCGGCCTCCGCGGCCATGGATCTCTACCGAAGCTACATGCTGGCCATGGGCCTGCCGGCGAGCGATCTGGCCAAGGAATTCACCTCCACCGAGGTGGTGGATACCATCGGCGAGATGACCAACCAGATCATGGGGAAGGCCATGCAGCTGGTGGAAGGCAAGTTCGAGCTGACCTCCTATATCGGCCAGCCCAAGGCCCTGGCCCTGAACACCGCCATCACCCTCACCCCGGATCTCGATTACAAGGACAGCCGCCGCCTGGTTTTCAGCATCGACACCAACCGCTTCCAGATGGAGATGGCGCTGGAACGCACCGAATTTGTGGCGCTTCCCTCCTGAGCGGCGGCGCAAAAGGGTTTCCGGCAGGAATGGACCGCCCATGCGCGGTCCATTCCTGTTTCTGGCCTTCCGGTTTTTGTCTTTCAAAGCAGGCGGGCTTGCGTTATATTTTCACTTTTCCGTTTTTACGATTCACTCATTTTGAGCTTTCAGATAGCGTTGGAGGAAAATCATGTCGAAGTGCAGCAGTGGAAGTTGTGGCAGCAAGAAGGCCGGCACCTGCGGCTCCGCGTCGGCCGACGCGGCGCTGGCCCAGCAGAATATGGCGATTACGGCCTCGCTCGGCCGGATCAAAAACAAGATCCTGGTGATGAGCGGCAAGGGTGGGGTGGGCAAGAGCA